>NZ_CAMHZR010000003.1:0-203786 GCF_946190325.1 Streptococcus mitis
CCCTTGACCAACGGACCAGAGTTGTTTTCAACTCTTACTATTATACCCACTTTTTAAACTTTGTCAACTACTTTTTTAAATTTTTTTAATTAATTTTACCACTGCTTCAGTTCGAGCGGTGTGTGGGAACATATCGACCGACTGAATATAATGGATATCATAGACTTCTACTAACCTTACTAAATCACGGGCCAAGGTCGAAACATTGCAAGAAATATAGACCATTTTTTCTGGTACATAGGTAAGAATTGTATCTAATAACTTGTCATCCAGACCTGTACGTGGTGGATCTACAATCAAAGCATCTGCTCGGTAGCCTTCCTTATACCAGCGAGGAATAATCTCTTCCGCTGTTCCTGCTTCGTAATGTGTGTTGTCAAATCCCATTCTTTTAGCATTTCGCTTAGCATCTTCAATGGCTTCTGGAATAATATCCATACCTCTGAGTGTTTTAACTTTCTTTGCGAAGGCAAGTCCAATCGTTCCAACTCCACAATAAGCGTCAATCAAATTGTCTTCTTTATCAACATCCAGCGCTTTTACCGCCTCGCTATAGAGGACTTCTGTTTGTTCAGGATTTAGTTGATAGAATGCTCGAGGGGATAGTGAAAATTCATAATCAAGAACACCTTCTTGAATACTCTCTTCTCCCCAGATAATCTCTGTCTTCTCACCATAAATCTCACTGGTTTTAGCCGTATTTGTATTCACAGCTACTGTCACAACTTCTGGAAAATCTTTAACTAAATCTTTTACTAGTTGGGTTAAATTAAGCTGACGGTTTGTAACAATAATAATCTGAACCTGTCCAGTCTTTCTTGCTCGTCGGACCATTATAGTTCTAACACCTAGAACTTTTCTCTCATCCGTAATTGGAATCTGGTGATAAGTAAGTAATTCTGCTAGACGATTAGCAATCACTTGGGTTTCCTTGTCTTGTACCAGGCAGTCTTTCAACTCTACTAAATAGTGAGAGTTTTGTGCATATAAGCCCGCCTTGACCTGATTTTTAAATTTTCGAGTCTGAAACTGTAACTTAGCACGATAGTACTTGGGTTCCTGCATTCCAATCGTCGGGCGGATTTCATAATTTTCATATCCTGCAGGGGCAAATTTTTTTAGCGCTTGGTGAAGTAAGTCCGTCTTGAACTCCAGCTGCTTATCATAATGCAGATGCATGATTTGGCAGCCTCCGCATTCATTGTAAATAGTACAAGCTGGTACAACACGGAATTTAGACTTCTTGTTAACCTTTAGTAATTTTGCTTCAACAAAGTTACGTTTAATAGAAGTAATCTGACAATAGATATCTTCTCCTTTGAGAGCACCAGGCACAAAGACTAAGGTTTTTTGATAAAAGCCGATTCCCTCACCATTAATTCCCATGCGCTTGATTTTTAATGGTATTTTTTGTTTCACTTTCAGATTCATACCCCTATCTTATCACATTTTGAGTTATAATAGAACTATGAAAATCACAAAACTTGAAAAGAAAAAAAGACTCTATCTGATGGAGCTTGATAATAACGACAAATGCTACATTACTGAAGATACTATTGTTCGTTTTATGTTATCAAGAGATAAGGTTATAAGCCAAGAAGAATTGAAAGAGATACAGGACTTTGCTCAATTTTCTTATGGTAAGAATCTGGCCCTCTACCACCTATCCTTTAAAGCACGCACTGAAAAAGAAGTTAGAGAATATCTGAAAAAATACGATATTGATGAAGACATAGCTTCTCAAGTCATTGATAATCTTAAAGAAGATAATTGGATTAATGATGGTCAGTACGCTTATGCTATCATCAATGCCAATCAACTTTCAGGAGACAAGGGACCTTATGTACTGACTCAGAAACTAGTACAAAAAGGAGTTTCAAAATCTACTATAGCAGAGATTTTAAAAGAATTTGATTTTTCGGAAGTTGCTCAACGTGTAGCTAATAAACTATTGAAAAAACATGAGAGAAAACTTCCAGCTCGTGCCTTGCAAGATAAGATTATCCAGAACTTGACAAACAAGGGATTTTCTTACTCTGATGCTAAAAGTGCCTTTGACGAATTGGATAGCCAAGTAGACGAAGAAACGACTCAGGAACTCATCTTCAAGGAACTTGATAAGCAATATGCCAAGTATGCACGAAAATATGAAGGATACGAACTTAAACAGCGTATAACCCAAGTTTTAGCACGAAAGGGCTACGATTTTTCGGATATAGCAAGCGCTCTCAGAGAATATCTTTAATATTTTCATGTAAAATTCACAGATTTTAGGTAATTTTATGGTACAATAGTAAACGATAAACTTATAAATTGTAGAAAGTTGGTTAGTTATGAAGCTTCCAAAAGAAGGCGACTTTATTACAATTCAAAGTTATAAGCATGATGGGAGTCTCCACCGAACTTGGCGGGACACCATGGTACTAAAAACAACAGAAAACGCCATTATTGGTGTCAACGATCATACACTGGTTACCGAAAGTGATGGTCGTCGTTGGGTCACTCGAGAACCGGCTATTGTTTACTTTCACAAGAAATATTGGTTTAATATCATTGCCATGATTCGCGATAATGGAATTTCCTACTATTGCAATATGGCTAGCCCCTACTATCTGGATGAAGAAGCACTGAAGTACATTGATTACGATTTGGATGTTAAAATTTTTACAGATGGGGAAAAACGTCTCTTGGACGTTGAGGAGTATGAGCGTCACAAGCGCAAAATGAATTATTCTGATGACTTGGACTATATTTTAAAAGAACATGTCAAAATTCTTGTTGATTGGATTAACAATGGACGAGGTCCTTTCTCAGAAGCCTATGTAAATATTTGGTACAAGCGCTATGTAGAACTAAAGAATCGGTAAAGTTGTCAAACTAGGGTGAAAGCCCTGGTTTTTTCATTTGAAAAACCCAACTTTTCAGCTGGGTTGGTCTTTATATATCTAATTTCGTAACAGTAAATTTGATGTGGGAATAGTCTTTTTCAACATCCTTATCAAGCATGAACGCTGTGGCGTCCTTCTTAACTTGAACCAGATCAATATTCTGGGCTTGGGCTGCATAAACGCATCCGCAATAACATTGACGGTAGATGTCATACTCTTCACACATCTCCACTGAACGTTTGTATCCTTGATTTTTCTTGAAATCACTTGGGAGATAGTGAGTTGTGTAAATTTTTTGCACATCGATTCCGATGCTGTTAATAGTTTGAGAATTCTTATGAGGACTGATGGTCAAAGCTGAACCAAAGTAGTCAAATCCTAAATCCATAGCCACTTGCGCTGTCTTATCCAGTCGGTAGTCAAAGCAAACCTTGCAACGGTCGCCACCTTCTGGCTCTTCCTCTAGTCCTCTAACTAATTTTCGGTATTCATTTGGCTCGTAGGGAGCTTCTAGATACTGGACCGTATTTCCTGTCCGCTCATTGAAATCACTGACAAATTTCTTGGTAACATAGGCGCGCTTATGGTATTCTGCCTTGGGATGGATATTGGAATTGGCAAAATAGATTGTCACGTCAGCGTATTTGGTTAGGTATTCTAGGGTATAGGTACTGCAAGGGGCACAGCAAACATGCATGAGAATGGTTGGCCGTTGCTCATTTTTCTCCCATACTTGGACCATCTTCTGCATGACACGGTCATAATTAATCTTCTGATTGGGGTTCATCTTGCTCAGAATTTCTTCTACATCGATCATGTTCTTCTCCTTTTTCTAGTCTTATTTTATCATATAAGTTAGGAGAGCTCAAATCAATTTAGAAATGAACATCATAAAAAGGAGGAATAGCCATTCCCTCCTTTTGTATTTTCTATAAAAAGCTTACATCATGCCGCCCATCATGCTTGGGTCCATTGCTGGAGCTGGGGCTACTGGTTCTGGTTTATTGGCTACGACTGCTTCTGTAGTCAAAATCAAGCTGGCTACAGATGCTGCATTTTGTAGGGCTGAACGACTAACCTTAACTGGATCGATAATCCCTTGATCAATCATATTGACCCACTCACCAGTTGCTGCGTTGAATCCTGTACCAACTTCAGCATTTTTCAAACGATCGATAACGATAGATCCTTCAAATCCTGCATTGTGGGCGATTTGACGAACAGGTTCTTCCAAGGCACGGAGAACAATATTGCGCCCTGTCGCTTCATCTCCTGTCAATTCCAAATCAGCCACAGCTGGGATAACATTTACAAGAGCTGTTCCACCACCTGCAACGATTCCTTCTTCAACAGCTGCACGAGTAGCGTTGAGGGCATCTTCGATGCGAAGTTTCATTTCTTTCAACTCAGTTTCAGTTGCGGCTCCGACCTTAATGACCGCCACACCACCTGACAATTTCGCCAAGCGTTCTTGCAATTTTTCACGGTCAAATTCAGAAGTTGTGGTTTCGATTTGAGACTTGATAACTGCAACGCGGTGAGAAATCGCTTCAGGATTTCTAGCACCTTCTACAATAACAGTGCTATCTTTGTCCACAGTTACTCTCGCTGCTTGACCAAGAGCTTCAATTGTCGCATCTTTCAACTCAAGACCAAGATCTTCTGTGATAACTGTTCCGCCTGTCAAGATGGCGATATCTTCAAGCATGGCTTTGCGACGGTCCCCAAAGCCAGGTGCCTTAACTGCTACCACGTTGAAGGTTCCACGAATCTTGTTCAATACAAGGGTTGGAAGAGCCTCACCATCCACATCATCCGCAATAATCAAGAGAGGACGATTGCTTTGGAGAATACTTTCTAGGAGTGGCAAGATTTCTTGGATATTGGAAATCTTCTTATCGGTAATCAAAATGTATGGATTTTCAAGATCAGCTACCATTTTTTCGCTATCTGTTACCATATACTGTGAAAGGTAACCACGGTCAAACTGCATTCCTTCCACAACTTCAAGTTCTGTTTCCATACCACGTGACTCTTCGATAGTGATGACTCCGTCTTTACCAACTTTTTCCATGGCTTCAGAAATGTATTCACCGACTTTTTCAGAACGAGAAGATACGGCAGCAACCTGAGCAATGGCTTCTTTATTGGCAACAGGGATGGCATTGTTTTTCAAGGCTTCTACTGCTGCTGCAACTGCTGTTTCAATTCCACGACGGATGCCGATTGGATTGGCACCTGCTGTGACGTTTTTGATGCCTTCACGGACGATTGCTTGGGTCAATACCGTTGCAGTTGTAGTCCCATCACCTGCGATATCATTGGTTTTAGAAGCTACTTCTGATACCAATTTGGCACCCATATTTTCAAAATGGTCTTCCAATTCGATTTCTTTGGCAATAGTCACACCGTCATTGGTAATCAAGGGTGAGCCAAATGATTTTTCAAGAACGACATTGCGACCTTTTGGTCCCAAGGTTACTTTAACAGTGTCTGCAAGGATATCGACACCACGGACCATAGCTGAACGGGCATCTGATGAAAATTTAATTTCTTTTGACATACTTACTTTCTCCTTCTATTCTTCAATGATTGCCAAGATGTTAGCTTCGCCAACGATGATGTACTTTTCATCGCCATCTTTAACATCAAGACCTGCATGGGCTTCAACTAAGACACGATCTCCAGCTTTAACACTTGGAGCAACCAAGTCACCGTTCAAGGTACGAACACCTTGTCCAGTAGCCACAACTTGGGCTGTTTTGGTTTTTTCTTGGGCTGAGCCTGCAAGGACAAAGCCACCAACAGTTTGTTCTTTTTCTTCGATTTTCAAGACCACACGGTCCCCTAATGGTTTCAACATCTGATTTCCTCCATAATGAGATAGATATTATTAGCACTCTTTGTATTCGAGTGCTAATTCATAGTTCTATTGTATCACTTGGTCAAAAATAGTCAAGAAAAAAGTCTGACTTTCTCAAGATAAAAAGCCTGAGACCAACTCAGACTTTTCAATATTTATACTAGTGAAAATTAGGAAACTAGCCGCAGGCTGCTAAAAACACTGTTTTGAGGGTATAGATAAGACTGACGAAGTCAGTTACCTATACCTACGGCAAGGTGTAGCTGACGTGCTTTGAAGAGTATTAAAATGGCAATTCCTCCTCTTCCAAAACCAAATCCGCTAGGTCTTGACCTGCATTATTTTCACGCATAGCACGTTGGGCATGACTTTCCAAGAGTTGGAACCCTGTCACAAGGACTTCAGTCACATAATTCATTTGACCATTTTTCTCGAAACGACGGGTACGAAGTTCTCCATCCACTGAAATGAGACTACCTTTGGTTGCGTAGCTTGCCAATGTTTCTGCTAATCTCCCCCATAGGACCATATTAACGAAGTCAGCTTCGCGTTCCCCGTTTTGGTCTTTGTAACGACGGTTCACAGCGATAGTTGCTCGCGCTACTGACTTGTCATTGTTGGTTTTGTGCAATTCTGGTGTAGACGTTAAACGTCCAATCAAGATAACTTTATTATACATATTTTCTTCCTCCTACTTATCTATTCGTAGGAAATCAAAAAAAGTTACAGAAATTTGTAACTTTTCGAAGAATTTTTTTACTTTTTATGAACCATGAAACCTGTCGCCTGTTGATTGGCCATAATGGTCATATCTGTAATCTGCACACGACGAAGTTGACTGGTCACATAGACTACTGTGTCGGCAATATCCTGGGCTTGCAAGGCTTCTATTCCTTGGTAAACGGACGCAGCCCGTTCTTTATCACCATGAAAACGTACTGTCGAAAAATCTGTTTCAACAATTCCAGGCTGAATGGTTGTCACCTTGATGTCTGTTGCGATGGTATCGATTCGAAGCCCATCCGAAAAGGTCTTAACTGCTGCCTTGGTGGCTGAGTAAACAGCTGCTCCCGCATAGGCATAGATTCCTGCAGTAGAGCCCATGTTGATGATATGTCCTTGATTGGCTTTTACCATTGCTGGCAAGAAACAGCGAGTGACTGCCATCAAACCCTTAACATTGGTATCCAACATAGTCAACATATCTAACTCTTCATAGTCCTGATAGGGTGCTAAACCTAGAGCTAGTCCGGCGTTATTGACCAAGATATCAATCTGCCCTATCGTTTCTAGAATATCGGAGCAGACCGTCTTTACCATGTCCATATCCGTCACATCTAATGAAAAGGTCCAAATTGTTTGATTTGGGAAGGTCTCTGTAAACTCCGACTTGAAGGCTTCTAGTTTGTCTATCCTTCGTCCGGTTAGAACAACATTCTCACCCTGCTCCAAATAAGCACGCGCAATCGCTTCACCGATTCCTGATGTCGCTCCTGTAATCACTACATTTTTTGCCATCTTATTTCCTTCTAGCTGGTCTATCAGATACTAACAAGTTCCTAAGCAGTCCAGTGCTTAGCTGGGTCGAATGGTGTTCCGACAACTTGGTCTTCTGATAACTCAATGACACCACGTTTTTGCGGAGCATTTGGGAGATACAATTCACGAGGGCTGCACATCATCCCAAAACTCTTTTCACCACGAAGTTCGCCTGGGAAAATGAGGTTACCTTTTGGCATCATAGCACCTGGAAGAGCGACAATGGTTTTCAGACCGACACGCGCATTAGGAGCACCTGCAACAATTTGCACAGTCTTATCACTTGCGACTGCAACTTGGCAGATATTGAGGTGGTCACTATCTGGATGAGCTACCATCTCGATGATCTCACCGACAACAAACTTAGGTTCTTTGTCATTGATAATTTCTTCTGCAAAGCCTTCCACCTGCAATTCTTGATTCAAACGAGCGACTTGCTCATCAGTTAAAAAGATCTGACCACGTTCTGCAATTTCAAATAAACTTGAAACTTCGAAAATATTCCAGGCCACTGTTTCCCCATTATCTTTAAGGAAAACACGAGCCACCTTTCCTTTGCGCTCCATGTCTAGTTTGGCATCTCCACTGTTTTTCACGATGACCATAAGGACATCACCGACATGTTCTTTATTATATGTAAAAATCATTGTTTCCTTTTTCTCCTATTTCAGTCCTGCTAAAAAGTCGTTGATTTGTTGCTTGCTTTTACGGTCGCGATTGACAAAACGACCGATTTCCTTGTCCTTTTCTAGAACAACCAGGCTAGGAATCCCGTAAACATCCCAGAGTTTAGCTAAATCCATATACTGGTCCCGGTCCACCCGAATAAAGGTGAACTCTGGATTGGTCTCCTCAATTTCTGGCAAGGCAGGATAGATATAACGACAATCGCCACACCAGTCTGCTACAAAAAGAAAGACCTTCTTGCCATCTTTTTCCACTAAAGATGCTAATTCTTCTAAACTTGCTGGTTGTATCATAAGACTTCCTCCTCATAGACTAGGTCTTCATTTTCATAGATAAAGGTATAATGACGGCCATCCTCAAAAATGACACCGCCAACCAATCTCTCTAGACTGCTTTCATAAACTTGAACATAGAGGGTCGCAATTTCCCCCATGTCTGAAAAGTGGTCTCGCACAATCGCTGTCAACTCTTCCTGAGTCTTCATGAGCTTATGGTCATCTGCAACTTTTTTCGTAGCAAGGGCAAGGCTCCCAATACCAAGCAGAGCCAGACCTGCTATCCACATTTTTTTAGCTTTCATACCATTCATTTTAACACAAAAAAGTCTTTAGGACAAATGAGGAAGCAGCAGAAAAGCAAGTAAAAATCCTCTTCCTTAAAGGAAAAGGACTTCTTATATTTATTGCCAGGCGCCTGAGTTACCAACGTAGTAACCATCAGGCGTGTAGGTATTGCGAAGCATCTTACCTGATGAAGCCAGATAATACCACTTGCCATTATCTTTGACCCAATCATTCTCAATCATGGCACCAGAAGAACTTACATAATACCATTCTCCCTTGTCATAAACCCAAGCGCTTGCTTTCATGGCACCTGAAGTTGATAAATAGTACCACTTGCCTTGGTCGTAAAGCCAATCACTAGCAATCATGGCTCCTGATGATTTAAAGGCATACCAGTTGCTACCTTGATATAGCCAAGTTTGATTGAACATGACTCCTTTATCATTCATAAAGTACCAAGTCCCCTTGTCATAAACCCAATCCTTCTGCACTAATTGACCTTGTTTTTGATAGTACCAGTTTTGGTTTGATTTTAGCCAGCTTTCTGCTTTTACAATCGGATAAAGCTCTTTGAAAGATCCTCCATCATCATATTTGTGACTGATATATTTTAGTTTTTCAAGTTTCAACTCGCCATTGCCATAGTCTTCCCAAGCATAGACTTTTTGACCATTGACAGTTTCTGGTAAGGTAGCAGTGTAGGTCTTGGTTTGATAGTCCCATTTAGCATCAAGGTAGGTGTATTGATCATTTGATTCTTCAATACGATAGTAACCTCTCTTTCCACTATCATTATGAATATCATTCACAACTTTCGTTGACCAGATCTTCACTTCGTTTCCGCTCTTGGCCTCGACCTTGATATCTCCGCTATAGCCATATGGAACATAGAAATTCAGGTAACGCCCCTCTACACCCATCATAGACTTATCCTTTTCTTGACCTAGGAAATTGACTGTCTGATCTTGACCATTGAGACTAACTGTCCACTCGATTTTCTCGGTTTTTGGTAAATCCAAGACTTTGATATCCACTTCGTGACCATTGTTAAATCGAAGAATCTTGCCATCTTGATACTGCACTCCACACTTAACAACCCATTCTTCTTTAAGCTCAAATGCCTGCCCCGAATGAGGAAAAGCCAGTAAAGCTAGACCTGCTAGAGACAAACCAAATAGTGTCATTTTTTTCATTGTAGATCCTCCTTAGGTTTTGTTATGTTAATTATATCACTATGTTTTTATTTTGCAAATCTTATCCTAAATATACAAGCAAAAAACCTCTGAGATTCTTCTCAAAGGTTATAATCTAGCTAATTGCTGTTCTCAACGGCTGCAGTGACAAAGGCAGTGTAGAGTTCTTCTGGGCGGTTTGGACGGCTTGACAGTTCAGGGTGATACTGACACGCTACAAAGAATTTATTTTCAGGAATTTCCACGATTTCGACCAAACGATTGTCTGGAGAAACTCCTGAAAAGACAAAGCCTGCTGCCTCAAACTGCTCACGGAAGGCGTTGTTAAACTCATAACGGTGACGGTGACGGCGTTGCACCACTTCTTGATTGTGATAAGCAGCCGCTGCCTTAGAGCCACGTTTCAACTTAGATGGATAAAGTCCCAAACGAAGGGTTCCACCCATATCCTCAACGTCAATCTGATCACGCATGATATCAATGATAGGGTATTTTGTTTCTGGTGCAAGCTCTGCAGAATTGGCACCTTCAAGACCTAAAACGTGACGAGCAAACTCGATACAAGTCAACTGCATTCCCAAGCAGACACCCAACATAGGAACATCATTCTCACGCGCATAGCGGATGGCTTGGATTTTCCCTTCAGTACCACGTTGGCCAAAACCACCGGGTACGATGATTCCATCTGCATCAGACAAAAGCTCTGCCACATTCTCTGCTGTCACATCATTGGCATTGATCCAATTGATTTTAACTTCTGCATCATTGGCATAACCAGAGTGTTTCAAGGCTTCGACCACAGAAATGTAGGCATCTTGCAACTCCACATACTTACCGACAAGGGAAATTTTAACTTGTTTCTTGAGGTTCATGACCTTGTCCACCATGGCTGACCATTCTGTCATATCTGCTACTGGTGCGTCTAATTTCAAGTGGTCACAAACAATCTGGTCCATACCTTGTGCCTGCAAATTCAACGGAATTTGGTAAAGATGTTCAACGTCTAAAGACTCGATAACGGCTTCTGGTGCCACATCACAGAACTGAGCTAGTTTGTTTTTAATTCCCTGACCAGCTGGCTCTTCTGTACGAATAACCAACATATTTGGCTGGATTCCCAAGCCACGTAATTCTTTGACAGAGTGTTGGGTTGGTTTGGTTTTCATTTCACCAGCAGCCTTGAGGTAAGGAAGCAAGGTTGTATGGATATACATGACATTATCCGCACCCACATCTGCCTTCATCTGACGAAGGGCCTCTAGGAATGGCAAGGACTCGATATCCCCAACGGTTCCACCGACCTCTGTGATAATGACATCAGAGTCAGTCGTTAGAGCGGCACGCTTAATTTTTTCTTTCAAAGCATCTGTAATATGAGGAATGACTTGAACAGTTGCCCCAAGGTATTCTCCACGACGTTCCTTACGAAGAACTTCACTGTAAATTTTACCAGTTGTCACATTGGAATATTTGTTAAGATTGATATCGATGAAACGTTCATAGTGACCCAAGTCCAAATCAGTCTCAGCTCCGTCATCTGTCACAAAAACTTCCCCGTGCTGATAAGGACTCATAGTTCCCGGATCGATATTGATATAAGGGTCAAACTTTTGAATGGTTACTTTGAGACCACGATTTTTCAAGAGACGGCCCAGACTCGCTGCAACAATCCCTTTCCCAATAGACGATACCACACCACCAGTTACAAAAATATATTTCGTAGACATAGATTCCTCTTTCTAAAATGCTCAAGGCCTTGTTAACTACGAGGGGACATAGAAAACAAGACCCTATTAATAAGAATAATCTGGGATGACTGCACCAGATTCACAACAAATACTCTTCGAAAATCAAATTCAAACCACGTCAGCTGCGCCTTACCGTACTCAAGTACAGCTTGCGGCTAGCTTCCTAGTTTGCTTTTTGATTTTCATTGAGTATAAAATACAAGAATATAACTTCTTGAAAAAACAAAAATAGCTCCCTAAGAACTAGGGAGCCCCGACCTCTAAAAGAGGTGCCCGAACAATATGATACCTAAAAATAGGATAATTGTCAATAGCTAACTTTTACTCCTCGATGTTTTCAGCATCATCATCTGAAAACTCGTCGTCATCTTCGTTGAGATCCACGTCTTCACCCAAGTCATCAGGGGCGATTTCGTTGATTTCTGCATCGTAAGCTTCCACTTCATTTTTCTCATCATCTGGATTTTCATCATCGTATGAAAGAGCTGGATCTGCTTCGTATGCATCTTCGTCTTCTGGGTCATCTGCATTGTAGTCAATAGCATCTGAATCGCCGTCCATGAAAGCATTGACACGTTTTTTCTTAGCTTTTGGTGCTACTTCATCGTCGTCATTTTCTTCAAGAGCGATGATTTCTTCGTCGATTTCATCCACACCATACCATGAACGAAGCCCCCATTTGTTGTCCCCAAGTGAGATGAAGCTACCGTCAAAGTTCAACTCTGTGTAGAACAAAGGTAAAGCTTCGCGGATATCGCTATTTGATGTTCCAAGGTAGTTTTGAATTTCGTTTACAAGATCGCTAAAATGCATCTCATGGTCGCGACCACGAAGTTCCAAGATAGCACGCGCCACCTCAATCATAGATAGTTCACTTTTTTCTTGCCCAGCAAATACTTCTAATTCCAAAGCGTTTCTCCTCATTTATACTACTATCGCCAGAGCAAACACACTCTGACCTCATTTTATCATTTACTCTTTATTTTACGATAATTTTGCAGAATAGTCAAAGGTTAAGGGGGAGAAAGAATCGATTTATATATGATTTATTAATCAGAAATCCAATAGTTTATCACATAGAGAATGAAATTTTTTGATAAAATATAAGTTGGAGGAAGCTTATGTCAAAAAAAATAATTAATGTCGTTGCTGCAGCAATCGAAAAAGATGAGAAATTCTTCTGCGCATAAAGACCTGAAGGGAAAAGTCTAGGAGGTTTTTGGGAATTTCCAGGTGGAAAACTAGAAATAGGAGAATCACCTGAACAAGCTCTAATCCGTGAAATTAAAGAAGAATTAAACTCTGAAATTGAGATAGTTTCCTATATCAATGAAGCCTCATATGATTATGATTTTGGAACTGTCGTCATGAAGACCTATCATGCAAAGCTAATATCAGGAAATCTTGAATTACTTGAACACCAAAATTCGACTTGGTTAGCCCCAAATGAACTAACTACTCTCAACTGGGCTCCAGTAGATCGTCCAGCTGTAGAATTATTAACAAAAAAATAATCATAAAGTGCGGATGAAACCTCATTGGCTAATTCAAAATTCATTGTAACTACAGGAGTTTTTCCATCCTGCATCCTAGTTTCAGTAGCACTATCTTCCAAATAACTAACTGGCCCTAGATAATAGAAATCACTTCCCTCACCGTCTTCTTTTTTTACGAAGAGATGAAGAGCCAAACCGGTTTGATTAGATTGCATAATATCAGCAACTTCTTTAGACTTAAAGCTTCGATTGCTCCTAGAATACCAATGAAAGACTTTGTTGGATAAGAATCCATCTTGATACTGGGTTGTTTCTGTAATATCGTCATCCTTATGATAAGTTACAAAGATAGGACACGTTCCATGTTTGACCTTGTATCCATATACAGTAGAACTCTCATCCTTGTCCCAGTTGAGAAGTCTCACAGCATCTTTTCGAGAGTATTTTTCACCTATTGTCAATGGTTCCTGCGGATATTTTTGAGAGCGCTCTAGACCAGTCTGAATGATGTCTAAGATAAATTTTTTGTATTCCTCTGTAAGAAATTGAGTGAAGTCTGTTGCTAGTTGATAAGTATCATCTTCAATGCTTAAGGCTGACAAACCATACTTTTCTTGATCTCTTTTAACGACAAAGTTATAGTCTAAACAGTTTTCGATAGATTTAAATAACTGTTCGGAGGATCCTAATTGCTTCATTGTTAAGATTTGTTTAAATTCCGATCGGGAAATCTTTCCTTTTTCTAGTAATATTTTTAAAAGATAGAGTTCTTCTTTTCGTTTACCATTGGATAGTTCTTTGCAGAGGAAAGTTAGAAAACCATTTAATTCAGGAATTTTAATAAACCGATCCTCTTTTTCAAAGGAAGCAATAACCTCTCCATAATGATTAAAAGTATCAAAGAAAACATAAGGATCTAGACTATCTAGTTCCAAAAAATCACTTAGATTTGGAGTACGTCCCAAGCGGTTCTTCGTTTCCATATAGGCCTCTTTTAGGATAGCTCGATTTGAAAGATTTGTATTAGTAATAGACTTAAAGATTTGTTCTTTAGCAACCTCTTCAAAATTGATAGTTGTTAAACCATTTAAGATATTAGGTTCTCTAAGCTCTCTTCGGTAATTATCTTTATTCATTGATTTATCTCCAAATAAAGCAATTGGAATCAAATAGTTATTTTTATAATTGCCAATAAAATCAATAATCGTAACGTATTCTTTGCTGTCATGTTTACGAAGCCCACGTCCTAGTTGTTGAACAAAAACAATGCTAGACTGAGTATTTCTTAACATGACTACTTGGTTGACAGAAGGAATATCGATCCCTTCATTAAAAATATCCACTGTTAAAATATAGTCTAGTTCTCCTTTTTCAAGTTGAGAAACGACTTCATTTCGTATTTCAATATTGTCATCCCCTGTTAAAGCCCGACAAGCTTTCCCGTTCTTATTCAATTTTAAAGCTAATTCATGCGCTTCTTGCTTAGAGGAGCAGAATATCAACCCTTTTACCTTTTCACCACTTACTCCATAAAAATCAACCTTTTGAAGAATATGTTTCACTCGTTCGTTAGATGTCAAGTTTGATATATTTGTCTTTTCATCGATTAGATGTCCATCTATCTCAATATCCTTTACCCCAAAATAAATAAATGGACAAAGCATATCATTATCAAGAGCATCCTGTAGACGAATTTCATAAGCAATATTATAATCAAATAGTTCATATATATTTTGCCCATCAGTTCGTTCGGGAGTTGCAGTCATTCCTAAAAAGAACTCCGGATAAAAATGTGCCATCACTTTTTTGTATGAATCAGCTCCCGCTTTATGAACCTCATCGATTAAAATATAGTCAAAATAGTCTTCCGAAAATAGATTCAAATGATTATCACGTGACAAAGTTTGAATCGTCGCAAAAATATATTTCTTATTCGTCAAATCAGCACCAGAATTATAAATCAAACCTTCTGATTCCGGGAACTGCAAAACCTTTTGAAAATCCTTTAAAGATTTTTGGAGAATTTGCTCCCTATGAACGATAAATAGCATTCTTTTCGGCTCAAATTGTTGAACATCAAAAGCTGATAAATACGTTTTCCCTGTTCCTGTAGCACTTATAACTAAAGCTTTCTTTTTACCTGAAATCGCGAATAGCCTGCAGACCTTTCAATGCTTCTTTTTGCATCTTATTAGGTTCAATACTTGTAACTTGATACTCTTCTATTTCCTCTTCTCGAATCTGGTCCACTCGAATTGTTTTCTGACGCTTTCTAGCGTAAGAATCAATCTTTTCTGTAGTTAAAACATCCGACTTTGCCCAAATTTTTTCAAACTCTTTTTTAGTTGCTTGAATTAACTCTCCATTGTGGGTTGACGTCAATTTAATATTCCACTCGTAATTGATTTTCAATGCATTATGAGTTAAATTTGAACTTCCTGAAATAAGGACTTGTTTCCCTTCATGCTCAAAAAGATAAAACTTAGCATGCATTTGAAGACTCTCTGGAGTAAGTCGAACTTCAACATTTTTCAACTTGAGTAATTCTTGCATAGCAACCGGATTATTAAAATCAAGATAAGGAGATATAAGAATTTTACCTTTTATTCCTTTATCCATTAAATCTGATAATTGGGATTTTAGCAGAGCAATTCCTGATTGGGTAATAAATGCTACAGAGATATAAAAAGCCTGGCATTTGGATAATTCTTCTTGAATATCCTTTAATACGTAACGCTTAGACTCTGGATCATTGATTAAAATCTGAGGAGAGTATCCCCCTTCTTGAAATTTAACATTATCAACAAATCCAAACTTTAAAGATTTGATCAAGGTATCTTGAAATAAAGTAACGCCTTCTGGCATAGACCTTCTCTTTTCTATTCTTTTTAACACTTTCATTATACCAAAAAAACACGGTTCAGCACCGTGTTTCTATGTTTATTTCACGAGTTTCTTCATCTCATCAATACGTGCGACGGTCGCATCGTATTTAGCTTGGTAGTCGGCTTGTTTGTCGCGTTCTTTTTGGACGACTTCTGGTTTGGCGTTGGCTACGAAGCGTTCGTTAGAGAGCTTCTTACCGACCATGTCCAGTTCTTTTTGCCATTTAGCCAGTTCCTTGTCGAGACGAGCCAGTTCTTCTTCGACATTGAGAAGGTCTGCCAGTGGCAAGTAGATTTCTGCTCCTGTGATGACGCTTGACATTGCGAGTTCAGGTGCAGGGATGGTTGATGCGATTTCCAAGTGTTCTGGATTTGTGAAGCGTTTGATGTAGTTGACATTGCTGTTAAAGAAGGCTTCCAAGTCACTATCACTTGTCTTAACAAGGATGGTGATAGGCTTGCTTGGTGCTACGTTTACTTCCGCACGCGCATTACGAACGGCACGGATCAAGTCTTTGAGACTTTCGACACCAGTGTGAGCCGCAAGGTCTTCAAAGGCTGGGTTGACAGTTGGGTATTCTGCTGTCACGATAGAGCCTTCTGAGATTTGTCCAAAGATTTCCTCTGTCACGAATGGCATGATTGGGTGAAGGAGACGAAGGATCTTGTCCAAAGTGTAAAGGAGAACAGAGCGTGTGATGACCTTCTCTTCTTCGTTGTCGCTATAAAGGACTTCCTTGGTCAACTCAACGTACCAGTCCGCAAACTCATCCCAAATGAAGTTGTAGAGGATGTGTCCAGCCACACCAAACTCAAACTTGTCAAAGTTGGCAGTAGCTTTTCCGATAGTTTCATTGAGGTTGTGGAGAATCCAGCGATCTGTGACATTTCCAGCTTCCTTGTTGACCACTTTTTCGACATTGGCAGTTGCTTGCTCAAGGGTCAAACCTTCATTATTCATGAGGATGTAGCGAGAGATGTTCCAGATCTTATTAATGAAGTTCCATGAAGCATCCATTTTCTCGTAAGAGAAGCGCACGTCTTGCCCTGGTGCTGAACCGTTTGAAAGGAACCAACGAAGGGCATCGGCACCGTATTTCTCGATGACATCCATTGGGTCAATCCCGTTACCGAGAGACTTAGACATCTTGCGTCCTTGCTCATCACGAATGAGACCGTGGATAAGGACGTTTTGGAATGGCTGACGGCCAGTGAATTCCAAGGATTGGAAGATCATACGAGATACCCAGAAGAAGATGATGTCGTAACCTGTAACCAAGGTTGAAGTTGGGAAGTAACGTTTGAAGTCTTCTGAATCGACATCAGGCCAGCCCATGGTTGAGAATGGCCAGAGGGCAGAACTGAACCACGTATCCAATACGTCTTCATCCTGAGTCCATCCGTCACCTTCTGGCGCTTCTTCACCGACGTACATTTCACCCTCAGCATTGTACCAGGCAGGGATTTGGTGACCCCACCAGAGCTGACGAGAGATCACCCAGTCGTGGACATTTTCCATCCATTGGAGGAAGGTATCGTTGAAACGTGGCGGGTAGAATTCGACCTTGTCCTCTGTGTCTTGGTTGGCAATAGCATTTTTCGCCAATTGGTCCATCTTAACGAACCATTGAGTAGACAAGCGTGGTTCAACCACAACACCTGTACGTTCTGAGTGACCAACACTGTGAACACGTTTTTCGATTTTAACAAGGGCACCGATTTCTTCCAACTTGGCAACGACTGCCTTACGAGCTTCAAAACGGTCCATGCCTGCAAATTCGAAGGCCAAGTCATTCATGGTTCCGTCGTCGTTCATCACGTTGACTTGTGGCAAGTTATGACGTTGACCAACCAAGAAGTCGTTTGGATCATGGGCAGGCGTGATTTTCACGACACCAGTACCAAATTCAGGATCTGCGTGTTCGTCTCCAACGATTGGGATGAGTTTATTAGCGATTGGAAGGATGACGTTTTTACCAATCAAGTCCTTGTAGCGTGGGTCTTCTGGATTGACCGCAACCGCAACGTCCCCAAACATCGTTTCAGGTCGAGTAGTCGCAACTTCAAGGGCGCGTGATCCGTCTTCTAGCATGTAGTTCATGTGGTAAAAGGCACCTTCTACGTCCTTGTGGATAACTTCGATATCAGAAAGGGCTGTGCGCGCTGCTGGGTCCCAGTTGATGATAAACTCACCACGGTAGATCCAGCCTTTCTTATAAAGGTCCACAAAGACCTTACGAACAGCTTTTGACAAACCTTCGTCAAGGGTGAAACGCTCACGAGAGTAGTCTACAGAGAGCCCCATCTTGCCCCATTGTTCCTTGATGGTAGTGGCATACTCGTCTTTCCATTCCCAGACCTTGTCGAGGAATTTCTCACGACCGAGGTCATAACGTGTAATGCCTTCTCCACGCAAGCGCTCCTCAACTTTAGCCTGAGTGGCAATCCCCGCATGGTCCATCCCCGGAAGCCAAAGCGTATCAAAACCTTGCATGCGTTTTTGACGGATGATAATATCCTGCAAAGTCGTATCCCAAGCGTGACCAAGGTGAAGTTTCCCAGTTACGTTTGGTGGTGGAATGACGATTGAATAAGGCTTAGCCTTTTGATCGCCTGAAGGCTTGAAAACATCCGCATCAAGCCATTTTTGATAACGACCAGCCTCAACTTCGGCTGGATTGTATTTAGGTGAAAGTTCTTTAGACATGTGTTTGTCCTTTCTCTATTTTGTTCATTTTATTTTGAATTTGCTTAGCAGCTTCTTTTGCAGTCAAACTCGTATTATTTATTTTAAGGTAGTGGTGCAACTCATTCGGTTGATGTTGGGAATTTAATTGAAGTGTTTCAGCGGTCTCTAAAATTTCTCTTTCAGATACCTCAATATGTCGTTTTAAGGGTTTGTACTTTAATCGATTCTCCGTTTGATTTCGACGTAAACGCTCCTCAAGACTTGTTTCCAACTCAACAAACAGAATCTCTTGATGAAAGTTATCCAATAAATCCTGAATTTGCTTCAAATACATCAGCTGGTACTGATTTGAAAAATCAATTACGTCTGTTAAAATTACTGATCGCTGATTTCTTGCACTTGCTCCAAGGAAAGAAAAGGTCATTCCACGAACAAATTCCCACATTTCCTCTGTAAAGTCCTGATAGATTTCTAATGCAAAATCGATGGCTTGATGGTTATAAAAGAGGGTAGCATCTGTCAGTCGAGATAACTCTTGACCAATAGTCATTTTCCCAGAAGCCGGAGCCCCAATGATGAAAATGTGCATCAAACCACCTCCCACTCACTTCTCAACAAGCCATATCTCAAATCATCACAGCGGTTATCTTGAGCATCCTTGCGATCTCGGATGCGAGCTTCAAGAGTAAATCCAAGCTTCTCTGCAACTCGTTGACTTTGGGTATTGTAACCAAAGCAAGAGAGTTCAATCTTGTGAAGATCTAGTTCTCTAAAAGCTATGTCAATCAAGGCACGCGCTGCTTCTGGTACATAGCCTCGACCCCAATAGTCTGGATGCAAGGTATAGCCAAGCTCTAGCACATCATCCGCATGGCGATGGTTGAAATCAACAGAACCAATGACTTTATCGGTTCCTTTGACGACAATCCCATAGCCAGATGGGAGATTTTCCTTTTGATTGCGCTCAGGAAGGATATGCTCTAGATAGTAAACCTCATCTTCCAAGGTTTTGACTGGAGGAAAGCCTGCTGGATAGGCAACCTCTGGGAGACTAGCATAGTCAAAGATATCCTCAGCATCTGCCACTGTACGAACTCGTAGGACGAGTCGTTCGGTTTCTAATCGTTCTGATAATTCAGCTCTTGCCATCCTTCTTCCTCGCTTTTTTGATGAAGCTCCCCTTAATATCTACACGCTTGTCCAGATAACGATAGACGCGCTGATATCCATCTCCCATGAAATAGGTTGGGGCAAACAGTTCATTTCTAAAATGTCCCTTTTCATCCAAAAGTTCTGGATCAACAAGTCGCTCAACAATCTTAGCGAAAATATGACAAATTCCCTCTTCCTCAACAATCCTATCTACCTGACAATCCAAAACGACTGGACAATCCTCTAAAATCGGTGCCTGAGTTCGTTCAGAAATTTCATAATGCACTCCCAAACGTTCCAATTTCTCCTGATGACTGATAAAACCAGCCTGCTCCATCTCGAGCATGAGATTTTCATCAGGGATATTCACGGTGAACTGCTGATAATGCTTAATCTGCTCTGCGGCATTCTCTTTCGCAACGACTCCAATCACAATCCAATCTCCTAGACTATAAGAGGAACTACAGGTCGTGATGTTATAGCCAAAATTCTGATCTTGATATCCTAAAATAAAAACAGGAAAGCCATAGTATAGTTTATTAGTTTTAAATGATTGTTTCATAACAACCTCCTTTGACTAAGACACAAAAGAAAAGCCCTGCCATCTACATGACAGGGACGAATGTGTTTATCCGCGGTACCACCCAATTTCGGGCAAGGCCCGCAACTCTCGTCTTTAAAACAAAAAGACACTTTTATTTCAATTTTTCATCCATTAGCAACTAGTTTTGACACATTTGTGGACTTCTCAGCGCCGCCACTTTCTGTAAAATGCGGGATTCAAAACACCTCTAACGGCTCTATTGTAGCAAGATTTTTTCGGAAATGCAAGGAACAAGAAAAATTACTTGAACTTGATGCCATTTTCTTTCAATTTCTTAATAGTAGCTGGGCCGATTCCTTTCAAGGCAAGGAGTTCTTTTTCAGTCCAGTTTTTGAAATCTGAAGCAGACTTGATCCCTTCATCATAGAAAGTTTTGGCACGATCAAGTGGAAGTCCACCCAAGTTTGCTGCAAAATCTTCTACAGAATTGGCTACTTTTTGAGCTTGCTCTTTGGTAGCTTCTACTGCTTGTTCAACTTTTTTAGAAACAGCCTTACCAGCTTGGCTTGCTGACTGTTCTGCACGTTTCACGACTTTTTTTGTCTCTTCTACAACCTTAGTCACAGTACTTGAAAAGGCACCTGCACGACGGAGGCTATTTCGTAATTGTTTTTTACGATTGAGTTTCTTTGACATGATAAAATCCTTTCAATAAAAAACCCCTGCTCTGACAAGGATTTAATATAAATATTCTATCAAGATTTTAGTAAAAAATCAAGAATCTTTCTCGTTTAATAATTTCGCTCACCGAATAAGCCTTCTGGCAAATCATGAAATCCCTTGCCTGATTTGAAGTTTTCAAACTTACCAAGTAAGAACTGATAAGCATCCAAACGGCTTTCGTAGCGAATCATAGCATCTTTGGCACGCTCGTCTTGGTCTTCTTCGTAGACTTTTTGGCTTTCCTTATGTGCCATGTCGTTGATCATAATCTGGGTATTGACCCAGGCTTCAAATTCCTTCATAAATTCTTGTTCGTAACTCATTTTTTCTCCTTATTCTAATCCACGGAAATAGTCCGTATCAATCTCTCGGTAGGGCTGGATATCCTGAACGTATTCCAGCACACCTTGGAATTCTCCGTCTTCATCGTGCACTGCTGCGTAAGTGATGTGGACAAACTTGCCTCGTGACTCAGACTTGAACCACATTTCATACTTATCCTTTGTCCCCTCACGAAGTCCCTTCATGATAGTCTTGACCTTGTCCAAGTACTTAGGCGGATGGCAGAGTTCGACATTCCGTCCGACTTGGGACGGTGTCCGTTTGAAAATCATCTCATCAGCTGGCGTATTGTCATTGTAATATTGGAAAATATCGTCTTTATTGACAAAGGTAATCTCCATAGGGAGGTGATTGAGGATGAGGTTGGCCTGCTCGACTGAAAGATAGCCATTCCCAAAAGCCTGTTGACTGTGGCGGTCCAAAGCTGATTCCTTTTCCTTAGGGGTAAAGGTAATGGTAAACTGTCCTTCTGGCGTATCGATAACTTGCTGAACTTGACCTTCTGCCGTATCTAGTTGTACGGGCTCCTCTGCACCCTTTTCCTCAACAAAACTCTGGCGTTCTGGAACCCATTTCTCAGACGGACGGATGATGGCATAGCCATAGGCATCGCTCTCCTCCGCAATCTGAAGCCAGTCATCCTGAGTAAAGGACTCAAGGAGAATCATGAGAAGGATGGACTCTTCCTTGAAAATCATACTTTCAAACTCTGTCGCAAAGGCTTCAAAATCTTCTTTTACAGTGGAAATCGGCACTTCAGGTAGTGACTTGGCCGTCGCTAAAGCTGTTTGAAAGAGTTCCCTAATCTGGTCATCCACTCCCCACATGACCTTAGGGGGGGAATCGTGACCATAGCGCTCCATGATAGGAAAGAAGAGTTCTTCTTTACGTTGGTAATGAATATCAAATTGACCTACAAGGCCCATTTGACGGACCAAGCCCTTGCGCATCTCCGCAAGCATTTCCTCGTCTTCCATCGACTCATAGGTATCTAACAATCTCCGAATGCGAATCAAGGCAGCACGGAGGGCCAAATTTTCATCCTTGAAGACGCGAACTGGGTGGCCTGGATGCTCAGTATCCTCTACTTCGACACCTTTGATAGCATTTTTAAAAAGATTGGCATGGACATCACAGAGTTCCATGACATCTTCAAAGGTGACACCTGAGTCTGAGTTCATCAGCTCATGCTCCATGAGGGAAATCTCGATGGCTGAGACACCCGCAAAGGTCGCATCAAAACGCTCCTGAACCGACTCAGGAGAGGCACCATTGTGCAATTCTAACAAAATATCCCGTAGGATATGAATCCGTTCATCTGCCATTAGTCTAATCCAATCACTTCGTAACCATTTGCTTCCAGTGTTTGGACAATCTTGTCCATAGGTGTTCCTTCCAGCTTAGAACCCTGTTTGAGTGATACTTTACGACCAACTGTATTGCGCATCAAGGGATTGGCAAGGGGTTTAAATCCAAGCTCCACTAGGATTTCCAAGACTTCTGGATGCTTATCCACCACTTCTGCAACAGGAATTGACACATCGATGATATTATCCATGACGACCTCCATTGTATGTTCTAAAATGATTTTACTGCTTATATTATACCATATGGAAAGAGATTAAAAAACTAGCAGTGTAGTTCCTGCTAGTTCTCGGCGATTTGAATTATGACCTAAATAAGTCTAAAGAGCCAATCCAATATTTTAAATAATAGCTTGTAAAACAGCAATTGGAATGCAAAAGAGATGAACATCCACAGGAATTTCATAATCCCAATAATCGGTTTGATAAAAAGAATGGCAAGAATTGCCCAGAAAAATTTCATTCTTTCTCCTCTGGCTTTATGAGCCACCAAGCCGTATCCATTAACTTGTCTGCAATAAAAAGTTTACCTAGACCGACAACAACATTGTCATCTTTCTTTATCGTTTTCATTACTTTTACACCTTGTACGGTCAAAAAGTAATTACCGTAAGTTTTAGCTAGAGTTTTTATGAGTCCCATATTATCTTCCCTCGTTTAACTACACTTTCAAAATATTAACGATACCAGTCTTACTGGCCATTTCTGTGAAATTTACTCTTTCTAATTCCTATACTATCATACAAGCTAAATTTAATAAAGCTTTTTAATAATGTTTAAGTCTAGAAAGATTCCGCCAGCATGCTTTATTGCCTTTTTCCCCACCAAAAAAGAGGGTTGCCCCTCTTCTTAGTTCTTATCCAGATTGCGTAGCATCTCGTCAATCTTATTTCCATATTCGATGGATTCGTCTTTGACGAATGTCAAATCTGGGATTTTGTACAATTTCAAATTGCGACCAAGTTCACGTTTGATGGTGCCAGTTGCTTTTTCAAGCCCGATTTGAGCTTTCTGGTTATCTGAAGCAAGGTTACTCAAAATGGTGTAGTAAACCTTGGCAACAGACAAGTCACCCAGCATCTGAACATCTGTGATGGTCACGCCTTGGACACGCGGATCACGGACTTTCTTTTGCAAAATCTCATTGACTTCACGCTTGATTTCCATGCCCACACGATCCGTACGGAAATGATTTGCCATGATATTCCTTTCTCTACTTTGAACCAAAAGCTAGGCCAGCAGACCTAGCTATTTTTAAATTTATTGATTTTCATTTCAAATTGGAACGAAGTTCAATTTGAAATCATCTGCTTCTTTCGCCGTGGTGAAAGTGATGGAACTGATTTATCAGTCCCATCACAGGGGATTTTTGAGACCCTAGGCTCAAAAATAAGCAATGAAACCATCGGTTTGCTTGCGTCCCTCACCACCTAAGAAAGGAGCAAAAAATCTTATCTCTTGATTTCTTCCATGACATAAGCCTCAATCACATCATCCATCTTGATATCATTGTAGCCATCAATCATCAATCCACCTTCACGACCGTTTGTAACTTCTTTGACGTCGTCTTTGTAGTGTTTCAAGCTTGCAAGTTCACCGTCATAGATAACGACACCGTCACGGATAACACGGACTTTAGAGTCACGGGTAACCTTACCGTTGATAACCATGAATCCACCGATAGTTCCCACTTTAGATACCTTGAAGGTTTCACGGATAACTGCTTCACCGATAACTTTTTCTTCGAATTCTGGGTCAAGCATCCCTTTCATAGCTTCTTCCATCTCTTCGATAACCTTATAGATAATGCTGTGGAGACGGATTTCCACATCGTCAGCTTCTGCTTGTTGACGAGCTTGTGGTGTAGGGCGTACGTTGAAACCAACGATAAAGGCATTTGAAGCTTCAGCAAGGGTCACGTCTGATTCGTTGATGGCACCGACCGCTGAGTGAACGATGGTAACTTTGACACCTTCCACGTCAATCTTTTGAAGTGAGGCAGAAAGGGCTTCAACAGAACCTTGTACGTCGGCCTTGATGATAACGTTAACAGACTTGAGTTCACCAGCTTTAAGCGTATCAAAGAGGTTTTCAAGGCTGACACGTTGGGTAGCTTGACGTTGTTTCATAAGGGCACGTTTGGCACGTTCTTCACCAGCCGCACGCGCAGATTTTTCATCTTCGTAGACAGCAAAGTGGTCACCCGCCATTGGCGCTTCGTTCAAACCTGTGATTGACACTGGTGTTGATGGACCTGCTACCTTAACACGACGACCAAGGTCGTTGGTCATAGCACGGACACGACCGAAGGTATTTCCGACAACGATTGGGTCTTGAACATTCAAGGTACCTTGTTGCACAAGAAGGGTTGCGACCGCACCTTTTCCTTTATCCAAGCGAGCTTCGATAACTGTACCGATCGCACGCACTGTTGGGTCTGCTTTGAGTTCTTGGATTTCAGCCACAAGAAGGACTGTTTCCAACAATTCTTCGATGTTTTGGTTGAATTTAGCTGAGATTTCAACAAATTCAGAATCTCCCCCCCAAGCAGTTGACATAACTCCATGCTCTGCCAATTCACCGATAACGCGTTCTGGGTTAGCACCTGGTTTATCAATCTTGTTAATGGCTACGATGATTGGAACGTTGGCCGCTTTTGAGTGGTTAATGGCTTCGATAGTCTGAGGCATAACCCCGTCATCTGCCGCTACGACCAAGATAGTAATATCGGTAACAGAAGCACCACGCGCACGCATTGATGTAAAGGCCGCGTGTCCTGGTGTATCAAGGAAGGTAATCTTCTTGCCATTTTCAACGATTTGGTAGGCACCGATATGCTGAGTGATACCACCTGCTTCACCTGTCGCAACACGAGAGTTACGAAGGGTATCTAGAAGGGTTGTCTTACCGTGGTCAACGTGTCCCATGATGGTTACAACTGGTGGACGCTCTACTAACTCATCTTCATTGAGATAACCATCTTCGACAAAGAAACGTTCGATGTCTGCATTATCCACTTCAACCTTTTGTTTGGCTTCTATACCGTAATCCACCATAAGGAGTTCGATTGTTTCTCCATCCAAAGATTGGTTTTGTGTGGCCATGACACCCATCATGAAAAGTTTCTTAACGATTTCAGCTGGTTCACGTTTGATACGTTTTGCGATTTCCGCAACGGTCATACCATCTGTATATTCAAATTCTGTTGGCAATTCATGGAATTTACGCTCTGTAACAGGTTTTGGAGTCTGATTACGGTTGTTCTTGTTATTGCCTTTTTTGTTCTTTTTGTTGTTATTCCAGTTACTATTCTTTTGATTTCTCACTTGATTTTGACTACTTCGATTCTTTTGTTGTTTTCTAGGACCATCTTCTTCGCGATCGTAATCGTCGCGTTCTTTGTCTGGTCGGGCTTGCTTCTTACGACGTGTATCCACTGCAGCTTCTTTTTTCACAGGAGCTGTTTCAACCACTGCTTGAACTTGTTGCGCTTGTTCAGCTAACTTAGCAGCTTCTTCAAAGATTTCCTCTGGCTCCTTGCGTTTGTTAGCTTGGGCCAAGGCTTCTTTGGCAGCCTGAGTCTGCTTGAAACGTTCCTCACTTGAACGGGCATATTCTGCATTTTGCTCTGCTTTTAGGGCAGCTGCACGGGCTTTAAAGTCAATACGTGGAGCCGCTTGATTTGGACGTTTGTCCTCTTGTTGACGGCGCTCATTTCCACGATTTTGCTGACCTTGCTGTTTCTTAGCTTGGTCATTAAAGCGACGATTGTCGCGGTTGCCTTGACCAGGTTTACCACCATTACGGCCGTCATTTTTCTGACGGTTTCCGTTTTGTTGTTGGTCACGGTTATTGCCCTTATTTTGCTTGCGTCGTTCTGCCTGCTCTTTGGCACGGGCTTCACGCTCAGCCTTGAAATTACGGCTTTGCGGCTTAGCTGCTACTTTTTCTGTCTTCGGAGCAACTTGCTCAGCAGGTTTTGCCTCTTCCTTAACTACAGCTGGTTTAGCTGGTTCAGATTTTTCGGCTTTCTTTTCTGCACTTGCTTTTGGTGCTGCAGGTTTTGCTTCCGCTTTCGGAGCAGCTGCGGACTTAAAGCTGGCAGCGATTTTTGCAGCGACAGCTTCTTCCACACTTGATGAGTGGCTTTTCACATCCAAGCCCAACTCTTTTGCACGCGCTACAACTTCTTTACTTTCTTTTCCAAGTTCTTTTGCGATTTCGTACAATCTTTTCTTAGACAAATCATGTCCTCCTCTTCTATTCCATAAGAGACCTCATTTTCTTTGTAAATCCAGCATCTGTTACAGCCAAAACCTTTCTCGATTTTCCGACTGCTATGCTTAATTCCAGTGTTGAAAACACGGTTACAATTTCTACTTGATAATAATGACTTTTATCTTGAATCTTCTTGGTTAGATTGGGTCCTGCATCATAGGCTAGAAAGACCAACTTGGCCTTGCCGTCTTGAATGGCTTTGACCACCAATTCTTCACCCGAGATGACCCTGCCTGCTCGCTGAGCGAGTCCCAAGAGATTACTTATCTTTTGCTTATTCAAGTCCTAACTCTCTTCTTTTCACTTTGTGATCTACATAAGCGATCAACTCGTCATAAAAGCTTTCATCCACTTCCATGTTAAAGCTGCGGTTAAAGACCTTCTTCTTTTTCGCCTCTAAGGCTTCTGCATTGTCTATCTTGATATAAGCGCCACGGCCGTTGGCCTTGCCTGTCGGATCGATAAAGACTTGTCCTTCCTTGTTTTTGACAATGCGGAGCAAATCACGTTTATCAATCACTTCGTTAGACACAACAGACTTGCGCAAAGGGATTTTTCTCGTTTTCATCTTTCCCTCCTCTAGCAGCTTTTATTCTTCTACAGTATCGTTTTCTGATCCCAAATCTACCGAACCAGCTTCTTCCATGGCTTCAAATTCGCTAGCAGACTTGATATCGATACGGTAACCAGTCAAGTGAGCTGCCAAGCGAACGTTTTGTCCACGACGACCGATAGCAAGAGAAAGCTTGTTATCAGGAACGACCACCAAGGCACGTTTGCTGTCGTTTTCATCAAAGATAACTTGGTCAACCTCAGCAGGAGCGATGGCATTGTAGATAAATTCAGCTGGATCTGCTACCCACTCGATAACGTCGATATTTTCTTCGATTGGGACCATACGGTCGCTCTTGGCATCGTAACGAGCTGGGTGGAATTTGCTAGTGATTTTCTTGATGTTAGCACCACCGCGTCCAACGATTGTACCGATAGCGTCCACGTTTGGATTATGGCTACGAACTGCAACCTTAGTACGGTCACCAGCTTCACGAGCTACGCTCATGATTTCAACAGTTCCATCATAAACTTCTGGAATTTCTTGCTCCATCAAGCGTTTGATCATTTCTGGATGGCTACGGCTAACAAAGACGTTGACACCACGAGGGTTGTCTTCAACCTTGTAGACATACACTTCGATACGATCATGAGAAGCAAAAACTTCTCCAGGGATTTGGTCTTGTTTTGACAATTGGGCTTCGATGCTGCCAAGGTTGACATAGATGAAGCGGTTGTCAAAACGCTCTACTGTACCAGACATGATTTCTTGCTCATGTTCTTTGTAAGTATTGTAAGTGATAGCACGTGTTTGCTTGCGCATTTTTTCCATGATGGTTTGTTTGGCAGATTGGGCTGCTACACGACCAAACTCAGCAGGTGCTTCTTCAAACTTGATTTTATCACCAAGTTCATAGGCTGAATTAATGGCAAGAGCATCTTTCAAGCTGATTTCCAAACGGCTATCAAATACTTCATCAACCACTTCACGGACAGTATAAACTGTAAAGTCACCTGTTTTTTCGTTGAAGTCAATAGCTACACTGTCTGATTGACCATAGCGTCTGCGATAAGCGGAACGAAGCGACTCTACTACTGCGTCGATGATATCTTCTTTTTTGATTCCCTTGTCTTCTTCCAAAATGCGGAAGGCCTCTAGCATTTCTTTACTCATGTTTTCTTCGCTTTTGAATTCTCAAAAGCTATCCTTTCTTTTTCTATAATTTAACTGCTAAACGTGCTTTTGATACTAAACTGTATGGAATTTGGACGGTTTTCTTACGCGTCTTGTCCATATATTCCATGGTCAACTCGTCCTCTTCAAAGGCCACCAAGGTTCCTTCAAAGACCTTTTGCTTATCGATGGCTTGGTAGAGCCCGACATGGATGTATTTCCCAACCGCTCCAGCAACGGCATCCTTGGTTTTCAAAGGACGTTCCAAGCCTGGACTGGTGATTTCTAGGAAATATTGTTCTGGGAAGGGATCTGGCTTGATGGTATCTAGGACAGGACTGATCATTTCTGTCAAGTCTGCCGTGTCGTTCAAGGTAATTCCTTCAGGTTTATCTACAAAAATACTGAGAATCATGTCACTGCCAATCTTTCCATACTCGATATCCACAAGTTCGAAAGGTGCTTGGATGACAGGTTCTACAACTTCTCTGACTAATTCTACGATTGTTGCGATTGCGTCCACCTCCTCATAAGCAAGAGGCGAAGATATTTCCCCGCCTCTCTTTTCATATTCTTACTCTTAGTATAGCACGTTTGCCAACTTATGTAAAGCAAAAGCACTTATACAGCCTGATTTCAGGCTATTTCTTAAAATTCTGCCTCAACTCGGTAGATAACTTGACCCTTGTTGGAGAATTTTTGCTCGTATTCTGTCATGACATTGCCTTCAAAATCACTGGCATGTAAATCAAGCCAGACACCATTGAGCTTCATGCCATACTGAGAAAAGCTCACTAAACTGTACTCAAACAAGCCACGATTATCCGTCTTGAAATGAATTTCTCCATTTTCAGGCAAGATACGTTTGAAGGTATCCAAGAAGGTCTTGTAGGTCAAACGACGCTTTTCATGGCGTTTTTTAGGCCAAGGATCTGAAAAGTTCAGATACAAACGATCAATCTCACCGTCTTCAAAGTAGTCAGTCAAGTCAGAACCATCTACCCACAAGAGCTTAATGTTCGGTACTCCAACTTCAAGCACCTTGTCCAAAGCGTAGCTCAAAACAGACTTTTGAATATCAATCCCGATATAGTTGATGTCAGGGTTTTGCTTAGCCATACCTGAAACAAAGGCTCCCTTTCCACTTCCAACTTCCACATGAATGGGGTTGTCATTGCCAAACAAGTCCCGCCATTTTCCCTTGGCTTCCAAGGGATTGAGGACCACATACTGGGGATTTGCCTCTAGTAATTCTGTCGCCCCTTTACGATTTCTAACTCTCATCTTCTCTTTCCATACTTGTCTCGGAAGTGACGCAAGCCATGGATCTCCCGATTGACATTTTCTAAATCTTGGTTCATATAATACTTGGAAATCTGGCTCAAATAAGACAATTGACCGTACCAATACAATTTATTTAATACCGTTTGATTGTACTTGTAACCGTAGTAGGTCAACCATTCCTTCCACTGATGTTCTGGAATATAATGGCAGAGCATATGGGCCACATCAAACATGCGGTCGGTCAAGCGAACCGAATCCCAATCCACCAAATAAATCAAGCCACTATCTGTCTCAATCCAATTACTATGTCGTACATCTCCATGGACAATGGTCGCATGGTCCTCTCTAAATCCTGGAATAGTCTGACGTAAATCAGCCATCACTTCACTGATAAAATGATTTTTACGCAAAGCATCTGGAGCCGTTTCTTGCCAAGACTGCAGTAAATCTACAGGTGTTTCCATGGCATATCCCAAACGACTCAACTGTGTCATCAACGGACGTGAGCGATGAAGACGGGTTAAAATATTGACGATTTGCTTACGATTCATATCATAGGGTGTCAATATCTTGCCTGTCAACCACTCTTGAGCACACATATCACGCCCATCTGCCAAACGGCGACTCCATAATAATTGTGGAGCAATTTGTTCTCTAGCTAGACCAGGTAGGATTGGAGAGGTGTTCATTTTTACAAAGATACGCTTTCCATCAGGATAGCTACCCATATAAGCCTTGCCACTTTTCCCAGGTATGGGAGTCAGTGTTAGCTCATTATCACCCAAATCCATTTCTTTCCTCCGTATAAAGTTTCCTTACTATTCTACTAGTTTTTGGGCTATTCGTCAACCGCTCCACACCTGATTCTCAAAGAAAAGCCTCTGGGTTGATTTGGGATATCCTTATAGAAAGAAAAGGCAAGCACCGTCTTCTGCTTACCTTTTCATGATTTTTATAAATAATATAAGAGTGGCCAAGCATTGTAAAACATGTGAACTAGAGTAGAAACCCATAGGTTTTGGCTCTTTTTATAAGCAAAGCCCAGTAACAAGCCCCCAAGTAGATAAAAAATAAACGAAGGGACATTAGAAGGTCCATGCATGAAAGAAAAGAGAGAGGAAGTTAGCACAAGCCCTAACCAAGAATTGTCAAAAACGGCACCTTGAAGAAGTCCTCTGAAAATGAGTTCCTCCTGGATGGGTCCAAAAACTGAGGAAGTCAAAATCAAAGACAGGGAAATTCCTCTGCTGACTTCCGCCAAGTGTTAAACTCCTGCGCCAGAAGAAACAGCGAAGAAATGAATATAAACTAGCGTCTCAAGAACGCTTAGAAGAAAGATTGCAATGAAAAGCAAAAGTTGTTTCTTGCTTAACATCCCAAAAGAAATCATTTCAAACTTTCTAGCATAAGCAACACTTAGCGAAGTTACAAGAAGACTTACAAGAATCAATTCAGATTCATTTTGAAAAAAATCCCCATGGTTAATCGTATAAGGAACTGTAATGACAATTATTAGTACTAAAAATCCAAAGCACAAAGCATGAAATTTATCAAAAAACTTTATAAAATTATCCTCCTCAACAAACAAACTTCCCTACAAGTCATCCTTTAGCTCTAGCCTTTCCAAAACAAACCATTGGAGTAACCAAAATCCGACCACATAGCCAGCCCCTAAGAAGATAGCCATTAAAGCTAGCATGGAATTTAGGGAATTAAAGACCACCGCAGATACAAAGGTTAGCACAAAAACATTAAAGGCAATGGTGTCAGAAGCCAAGACTAGAATATAAGGTGTCAACCAGTCTAAGGTTTTGGAATCTAGGAAAAATAAGTGTTTATACATGATGACCTCCTCTTGTCAGACTCTAGACTAGTCCAATATTAAGAAGAAATCTCTTCCCCTACTTTTTATAATACTTCAAGCCCCAAATGAGTAGAAGTATGATGATCAAGCAGAGAATAGCGCCAATATAGGCAATTAGTTGTTGATAGAATTCTCCTGCTGTGATACCCCTATACAAACAAATAATAGACATAAAGCCTGTCAAACCGATATACATGAGTTGATTGGTTTTAGGACTAACCAAATCATCATTTACGTATATTTAAGAGTATCTCTTTTATGTTAATGTATGTTAGCACTGAAAAACAAAATAAACCAATAATATTTAAAATGAACATTAATTGGGTTAAGTTTCTAAAAAAATTATCCACTGACACTACAAGAAATACTATACATATTATAGTCGAAACTATCTTTTTCTTATCCATAATTATTTACTCCTTTCCTAGCAAATCCATCTTATCAATCAAGAGCGATTTTTAACAGAATGTAGCAGCACCCGTTGCAACTTTGACAATTTCAGTATAGCACTATTTGTTAAAGTTTTTCATCCAAATCTTAAATTGTCATCGAGACATCTTGAATTGCAAAAACTGCATTAGCCTCTACTTTTTATAATACTTCAAGCCCCAAATGAGCAAAAGCATGATAAGCAGGCAGAGAATAGCGCCAATATAAGCGATTAGTTGTTGATAGGATTCTCCTGCTGTGATCCCTCTATACAAACAAATAATAGACATAAAGCCTGTTAAGCCGATATACATGAGTTGATTGGTTCTAGGACTAACCAAATCATCATCTTCAAACTCTCTTATCCTCATTTCCCTAGTGAGGTAAACAGTGACCAAAATGGAAGCCAAGTTAATAACCACTAAAAGAAATTGGAAAACCAATGAAAAATTTAAAAACTGACGAGATAGAAATAGATAAGTTGAGACAAGCAAGGGCAACTGACCTAGGAACAATCTTGTAAGAAAGATGTTCCGTTTTTTAGCAAGAAAAGTTTTCATTTCTTTGCTCCTTTCTTTTTCATTAAAGCAAAATAAATCATAAATGCAGTCACGTAGGCTATGGTATAAAATAGATGATACCAAGCACTCTCCCTAAGCGGATACAGAAAGATGGACATGATTAGATACAAGATGAAAATGACAAGTATTTTTTTCTTCATAAGATTTCCTCCTAAATGTATGCTTTATCTTAGTTGAGCTACAACCTTTACACTGCTAGTATAGCACTCATTTTGACCTTGGATCACTGAAATCATAAATGGTCATCGAAACATCTTGAATTGTAAAAAATTTAAAAAGCAAGCATGGAAAACATACTTGCCCTTTACACCGTATTGATACCAACTTAATTTGTAGATTTTTTATCCTGCTATCACATATCATTTTGACAGGCGAAACAATATTAAAGAAACTCCACTGTAGATTAAACTAGCGATAAAAAATCTTTTCATCTAATTAGATCTATCTTTATTCTTCTTTGGAGATTTTAAAAATTTTTCCCTAATTAAAGAAGTAATAAAAGAAACAAACATACTAACAACAAAACCAATAAGAAAACTTTTGAAATCCATAATTACCTCCAAGTACAGCTTCCCTACTTACAGGTTCAAGCCTTTAAGCAACCATAATCGCCAATTGTAACATTGTTTTTGCATTCACGAGGAATACCTCTTTTTACTTTCGTCCTATTACAACCTTAATAAGGTTAGTATACTACTATTTTTTAAAATTTTCCATCCAAATCACGAATGGTCATCAAAACATCTTTAATTGTTAAAAAATTTAAAAGCAAGCATGAAAAACATACTTGCCCTAGGAGAATTTAACAACGTAAAGACCTAAAATCGAAAACTATTCACCCTCACTTTCGTCTGTTCTGATAGATTCTCATGATTGCAACAAGGATACAGGCTGTCCCACCTGCTAAAACCAGAAGAGTAATGATAATGTTGAGAATTTCAGGCGTACTCCCTATTCTGTTGATAAGACGGAGTAGGGATATAACTGTCAACTGAATCAGGAGTATTGATTCTACTCTTACCATCGAAGTAAGTCTGTTTTCAACTGCATATAAAAAGGCTGGTAGCAAAACACAGGCTATAGCAATTACAAACAGGTTGCTCCCTGTTTCTTCTCCCTTGTTCACCACGGAAATCATGAGAAGATTCGAAGCTATGATCAACGTAGAACAGATGATAAAAAAGGATTTCTTATTCATTTATGATACCTCACATACTATAGTATTTTGTTTCGAACCCAAGAAATATTCTTCAAACTATTGCAACACCATCTCGCCGTAAAGCAGTACTGTCTATAACTAGTTTCCTAGTTTTCTTCAAATACTGATTTTTTATTGAAGACAAGAATGGTAAGCTCATTAACCATTATAGCAAAAAATAATGATAACATATATTATTTTTCGGTTTATGAATGATATTCGTTATTTTGGTAAGGAGAAAGTTCTTTGTTCAATTCAAGATGTTTCAATAACCATTCAAGATTTGGATGAAATTTTTTTAAAAACAGTGCTATACTAAACTTGTCACATTTGTAATACGGCAAAAATCTATATTCGGAGGCAAGTAATCATGAAGAGTAAGATTTATTATATATCCAATATTTTTTATGGAATATTACTATTTTCTATTGGATTAACATCAAAAGTATTTATTTTTAGCAGTTTAATGTCTATAACTTTAATAACTCTATCTATAATAGGATTATTAAAAACTAAAAATAAAAAGTAGATATAGCAGAATTAGATTTCAAAAGTTAGAAACCTCTCCCGATAGTTGATGATAGAGAAAATTATTTCATACAAGCAATTTACTGTAACTCAAAACTAATTTGATTAACTATTCAACCATACAGACCGAGAAACAAGAACTCTCGGTCTTATTTTTTATCATTCTGCATGTACCACAGTAAGTACCTGACGAAAGACTTGATTTTGGCAGGTAGTATTTAGACTGGTATTGGGATGACTTTCCACAATTTTCATGACGGTATAAAGACCAACTCCTCTCTCCTCCCCTTTAGAACTTGCTCCAAAGAAGAAGATTTCAGAAATATCGATGCTCTCTTCTTTGATGGAGTTTTCAATGATAAAGGTCTCCTGTGCTCCATTTTTTAAAAAAGCAATTGAAACATGAGGTTGACTAGCTTCTACACTGGCTTCAATAGCGTTGTCACAAAGGATAGACACAATGGTTAGAAAATCAAGCAGGCTCATCCCCTCGACCTGAATCTCCTCTGGAACTTCGATATTAAAGATAATCTTCTTATTCCTAGCTTTTAAAAATTTCCCTGCCAGAAGACTTTTGAGGGCACGGTCCCGAATATTCACCAATCGACCAAGGTCATATTTATTATCCTGCAATTTTTCACTGGAATCTTTTAAGACCGAGTCGTAGACCTCTTTTATCTGCTCCATATCCTCCTCTTCAATGCCCAGACGTAAGCTGGTCAAGAGGTTGGTATAATCATGACGAAAGCTCCGTACTTCTTTGTAAAGCTCCTCTATATGCCGACTATATCGCTCCATATCTCTGTAGCGCAAGGCCTGTTCTTGGTCCAATCTCTCATGGAGTTTGTCCTTCAAATAGGTATCCAATTTCTTAATAATTCCCATAAAAAAGAGCAAGTAAAAGACTAGGATGAGATGGCGAACAGTCTTTGATTGAATCCCCTGTTCATATTCAAAGTAAGACAGATTTTGTATCACCAAATAGTAAGCCCCCATTATCCAGTTAATCTTAGTAAGGGACTTTTGAAAAGCTTTATCTAGAATCTCCCTTCTCAAGTTAGTGAAATCATAGTCTAACCATTTCAAAAAGGCTAGAGAAATGAAGAAATTGAAAATTATTATACACAACCAAATCAAAGAGTAATCATCATGTACTTGCTCTTGTCCCAAAAATGGAAGCACAAAATAAGAAATACCTCTATAAAAGAGATTCACCAATATCATTGGAAAGAGACCATAAAAGAAAAGGAGTTTTTTAGGAAGCCCTCTTAACAATAAGAAAGACAAGCCTATACCGTACAAGGGTTCCGTAAAATAAGATAGGTAAGTATTTCCTACTATATAGTTAATCGTTACAAAAACGACTGCTAAAAGTAACTTAAAAAGAAAAGCTTTAAAAAATCTCTCCAGAGTTAGAACAATTCCATCCACCTTAAAAAATATAAACAATTCCAATCCAACTATCAAAAATGTATATACTATCTTCCAAACTATTTCCATTACATTACCTCACTTAGTGTAAGTTAGTGATAGCCTCAGATACTTCCCTGACCTTATAACGCGCGATTAGACAGCTTCCACCATTAGGAAAGAAAAGGAGTTTTTCTTTCTTATCCAAACGAACTACATTAGTTGGATTGACTAGAAAAGAGCGATGGCACTGCAAAAGACGAGGCTCCTGCTTGAGAACCTCCTCTAAACTCGCCGTAAATTCCAGCCTGTCCGTCTTGGTATAGAGAATAACACGATGGGGTCTTGGGGACGTTTCGATATAGTAAACCTCTTTAAAGGGATACTGGAATTGAGCAAATTTTGATTTAAAGTAAAAGCAATCTTCCGCCAAACTTTTACTATCTTGACTATTGGCATAGAGAAGGGCTGTCTCGATACGAGATTCAAACTCCTCTGCTGACAAGGCCTTATCAATGTAGTCCAGAGCAGACACTTGGTAGCGAAAGGATAGAGGCATAAACTCCGAGTGAGTCGTCACAAAGACGATGAGAGCATAAGGATCTCGATCCCGAATTTTTCTAGCCACTTCCAGCCCCTTCATCTCCTCATTTCGAATCTCAATATCCAAAAAGAATAGCTGATGGGCTCCCTTCTCATGCACCTCTGCCAACAGCTGGTCTGGCTTACCAAAAACTTCAAAAGAACTGGGAGTGATATGATGTTCTTTCAAGAGTTTCTCAATCGTCGTTTCAATCCTAGTCTGTTGGGAAAAATCATCCTCTAAAACAAATATTCTCATCTTTTTACTCTCCTTGTTTCAATTTCTTCCTAAAAAGAGAATAGCAAAAATACTATGATACAAGCCCACCAAATCCTAAACAAACCTTCAACGCTCCTGAAAGGTAGCTTGTTCCTCAAATAAGCATGATAATCTTACAACTATTTTATCATAAAATCTTAACAGTACCATTCAGGAAATTTCAAGGACAATTAAAGATTTGAAGGTGAAAAAGGAGATAAAAGTGATAAACTGACAGTATCAAAACACAGTTGCTAGAACCAAGACTAGCACCTAGATTAGAGGAGGAATTCTCATGACAGATACAGACCCTATCAAAAGAGCTCAGACTTTGATTACTGACTTAAACAAAGCCTATCAAGCATGCAAACGGGCAACCGCTGACGATGTCCGCTTTCAGGAGCAATTAAACTCTATTCTTGGTTTTCTAGCCAAGGCTGAAACAGTGGATAATCGAGTCTTGATTGAACTGGAAAAATTTTACCAGACTTCCAGTCTTCTCATGGGACTCAGCGCTCTTGATCCAGATGCTCCTACTCGTGCCGCTTGGCGTGCCTATGACCGTTTCCACTTTGACCAAGTCAAGACCAAGTTGAGTCTCTACGGACCAACCATTATCTTGTAGAAAATAAAAGAAGTTGAGACAAACTGAACTCAACTTCTTTTTTAGTGTCATATAGGCAATGTTAGTCCTGCATCTGACGTTTGACCTGATAAGGTAGGTACAAGACTAGTAAAACCAAACCAGCTCCCAGTAAGGCTAGAAGGGCTAGTTTTTCTTGGAAGGTAATCAACCCAACAACTAATTCCACTACTAAGACCAAACTGGTCAATCCTCGGACTACCGCCTGCAAGCCTTTTTCTTTTTGCCCCTTGTTCAGCGGAAAGAGTTGGGTCAAATACTGGTAGTCAAAGGCATGATAGAGGGCCAGCAACTGGAAGAGCAAGAGGTAGTTAAAGAGAACTACCACTGCTGTCGCAATCCAAGCTTGCTCGATAAAGACCTGCGCTAGTAAGGAAAGTAAGAGCAGACGGAGACTAAGCGCAAAGAGGTCTCCATTTCGCAGATAAGAACGCAGATAGAGATTTTGCCAAATCTTTCCAGGCACCTTTTGAACAACCTTTAGGATAAAGTCCAGATAGACACGACGCTTGACGCTGTTTGAAATTCCCTTTACCTGGGTAAAGAGGGCAAAGAAACGAAGCAAGACTTGCTTACGCTTGCTTTCTTGGGAAATGACATAGTCCCAGTCTAGTCCAGTTTCAGTGTAAAATTTGCTAGTTTTTTGACGAAAGAGCAGATATTTCCCTACACCCAATAGGAGCGCATAGACTAGAAAAACTAGTAAGCCATAACCCATTGCTAAAAATAAGGGCGCAAATAACAGCAAGAAAAGGGTCTGGACAAAGAGCCAAAAGACTAGGGAAATGCCAGTTTGACGCTTGAGATGGAGTTTGATTTCCTCTTCTCCGACTAAGAGAAAGAGCTTGTCTGGAGCCTCCATATAGGTGGCAATTCCTCCCCAAAGTAAAAGTAAAACAGAGGTAATTCCTACAAATAAAAGGATAGGCCAATGATTTTCAGGAAAATGTTGCAAGAGTTGACTGTATTGGTAGGCTAGAAAGCCCAACAAGACAAGCAGGAACAAGACAAAGTGGTCATTGAGCACATAGCGCAGATAACCAAGACACTCCTTACGAAAAGCCTGCTTTCTCTTTAAAAACAAGTCTTTCATAGCTCCTCCTCTTTGGTCAGAGCCAAGTAAATATCATTCAAACTAGCCTCAGGCATGTCAAAGGCTTCGCGCAGTTGCAGGAGATTGCCTTTGGCACGCACCTCTCCCCTATGAAGAATAACAAAGGCATCACACATCTTCTCCGCCGAATCCAACACGTGGGTACTCATGAGAATGGACTTACCCTTTTGCTTTTCCACTTCCAAAAGCTGAATCAAGTCCGCAATAGCCAGCGGATCAAGACCAAGGAAAGGCTCATCCACGATGAAAAGACTCGGATCCACCACAAAAGCACAAATAATCATGACCTTCTGCTTCATACCTTTGGAAAAATGAACAGGGAACCAGTCCAATTTCTGGTCCAGACGGAACATTTTCAACAAAGGTTCTACTCGCTCAAAAGCCACTTTTTGCTCAATACCATAAGCCATAGCCACCGTTTCGATATGCTCTCTGAGGGTCAATTCCTCATACAAGCTAGGTGTCTCAGGAATGTAGCCAATTTGCTTGCGGTAGCTCGTTGCATCTTCTTGCAGGGTCAAGCCATTGATATTGATGGAACCACTATAAGGTGTCAAGAGACCAATAATCTCATTAATAGTCGTCGATTTCCCAGCACCATTGAGACCAATCAGACCGACCAGCTGCCCACTTTCAACAGTAAAGGACACATCTTTCAAGACAGGGACATGAACATAGCCACCTGTCAAGTTTTTTATTTCTAACATATTTTCTCCAAATCTGGTATAATGTAGCTATATTATATCAAAATTCAATACAGTAGAGGTAGATTTTATGTCAGATTGCATTTTTTGTAAAATCATCGCAGGGGAAATTCCTGCTTCAAAAGTATATGAAGATGAGCAGGTTCTTGCCTTTCTTGATATCTCTCAAGTGACACCTGGACACACCTTGGTCGTGCCAAAAGAACACTATCGTAATCTCTTGGAAATGGACGCTACTAGCGCCAGCCAACTCTTTGCCCAAGTACCAAAAGTGGCTCAAAAAGTCATGAAAGCTACCAAGGCCGCTGGTATGAATATCATTGCCAACTGTGAAGAAATCGCAGGGCAAACAGTCTTCCATACCCACGTTCACCTCGTGCCTCGCTACAGTGCGGACGATGACCTCAAGATTGATTTTATCGCCCACAAACCAGACTTTGACAAACTCGCTCAAGTCGCTGAAACTATCAAAAACGCCTAAGGAGTTGCCATGAAATTATCCAACCTACTACTATTTGCAGGAGCTGCAGCCGGAAGTTATCTGGTCACAAAAAATCGCCAAACCATCACTGATGAAGTCTTGAATACCACTGACCGCGTTCAAGCTATCAAGGACGATGTAGATATTATCCAAAACAGCCTGCAAATCATTGACCAGCAAAAAGAACTCATCAAGGAATATCAAGAAGACCTGACTTACAAGTTTAAGGTCTTGGAAAAAGATATCCAGACTAGACTAGCTGTGATAAAAGAAATACAGGAAATTGAAGATAAGTAAAAAGAGCCAATTGGATCTTTTTAAAAATGTAAACAAGTTATCCCCCATCAACCATACATCACAATTTAAACAACTCATTCACTGTTTCGTAACTAAATCGAATACTTTCCCAGACTTTCCGCCGTAATGAAAACATCTGAAACAGTTTGGTTTCAGATGTTCGGAAACTTTGAGACCTAGGCTCAAAGTTTAGGTATGGAACTTCAAAGAAGGTCGCTACCGTCCGTCATTACTTAAGGAAAGTCTTAAAAAATCTGTAAACAAAAAGAGCCCAACGGCTCTTTTTACTTTTATTCTCCTTCAAAGGCATCTTTAATATGGTCAAAGAATCCCTTTTTCTTTGGATTGACTTTTAAATCACCAGCAGCTGCGAATTCTTTCAAGGCTGCTTTTTGGCGGTCGTTCAAGCCTGTCGGTGTTACGACATTAACTGTAACGTATTGGTCACCAATTGCACCACCACGAAGGCTCGGAGCTCCCTTGCCACGTAGACGGAATTTCTTACCAGTCTGAGTTCCCTCTGGGATAACCAATTCAACATCACCGTGAACAGTTGGGATATCAACTGTGTCACCAAGAGCTGCTTGGACAAAGTTGAGGTTGAGATTGTAGAAGATAGTCGTTCCTTCACGTTCAAACTTGTCGCTGGCTTCCACAGAAACCACTACATACAAGTCACCATAAGGTCCACCGTTAAAGCCTGCTTCACCTTGACCAGCTAGGCGAATTTGTTGACCTGTTTCCACACCAGCAGGGATTTTGACATGTACACTATGGGCTTGTTTTTCATGCCCTGTTCCGTGACAAGTTGTACATGGATCTTTGATTTCTTTTCCGCGACCGTGACAGACATCACAGGTTACTTGGCGACGCATCATACCAAGTGGAGTCTGTGTATCGACGTTAATGACACCAGCGCCATGACAGCGTCCACAAGTGACTGGACTTGTTCCTGGCTTAGCACCTGAGCCATTACATGTACTACAGCTTGCTTCACGATTGTACTTAACCTCTTTTTCAGCTCCAAAAATAGCTTCTTCAAAGGTCAAATTCACACGGTATTGGAGGTCATCCCCCTGACGAGGAGCATTTGGATTGCGCGAAGTACCGCCTCCGCCGAAGAAACTTGAGAAGATATCTTCAAAACCACCGAAGCCTCCTGCCCCATCGAAACCTCCGAAACCACCAGCTCCACCAAAACCACCGTTTGCTCCAGCAGCACCGTATTGGTCATAAGCAGCACGTTTTTGGTCGTCACTCAAAGTCTCATAGGCTTCCTGAACTTCCTTGTACTTTTCCTCAGCACCAGGCTCCTTATTGATATCTGGGTGATATTTTTTCGAAAGCTTACGATAAGCCTTTTTGATCTCGTCTGCCGAAGCGTTTTTTGACACCCCCAGACGATCATAAAATTCAGTATTGTTCATATAAGATACCAAGACCGTAAAATTCAACTGAAAAATAGGAAATCTGACGCTGGAGCGATACTCCTAGGCAGATTTATCTTTTTTCCGAGAATTTAGGTCGGGTTCAATTCCTTTCTGTTATATTGAGTAAGAAATTTGGGAACCCGTGTTCAGTTACGAACACCTTTGTTCCTTTCTATAATTTTCATGTAAATCTTTAGAGGCTGTTTTCTATACTCTGCTTCACTTGATTAAACTCTTCATCTGATAGAGTAAATATCAAATCCTCTTCAGCATACTCGTTCTGTTCTTTAAAATAGTTGTCCGTATTCTCTGCCAACCCTAAACCGAAAATCACTTTTCTTGCAAACTCTTGATGTGCAAAACCGATAGCCGTAATGATTTGTTTATCTTGGACAAGAACTTTCGGTTGGAAATTCTCACGTGGAAGAAATTCAAAATAGTCAAAGAAGTTTTGCCAAATTCCACCTGTAAATTTCGTGTCGTTCAACAAGCCTGCTTTCGCCAATAAAAGGGGCGCTGAAGAAATGGCTGCAATTAGTATATCTTGCTCATTAAGACTTCTCAAAAACGAGATCAATCTCTCATCTTGTAGAGCAGGACCTATATTTACCATTCCTGGCAAAATCACACAAGAATAATCTTCTATACGGATCTGATCCAATGTTTTCGTCGGTTGACAGGACAAACCATCCTCAGAGACCACCATCGAATTCTCAGAAGCTACATAATCAATCGTGATATCAAAAGACAGAGCTAAAGTACTTGTTAAAGTGGTTATCTCATAAAGAGAAAAATTAGGATAAATGACACAAAGTACTTTTTTCATACGCAACATCCTCTATTTTACCGAAAAACAGAGGCTGGGTTGCAACCTCTGGATTTCTTCTTATACTCACCTGATTTTCAAGCTCGGGATAAAATAGTCCACTGGACTATTTTATTTTTCCGTAAACTCTCCGTCTACGACGTCATCGCCTGCGTTTCCTGTTGCTTGTGCGCCTTCTGCTCCTGCTTGAGCTTGTTGTGCTGCTGCGGCTTGTTCATAGAGTTTAACAGCAAGGCCTTGAGCTTTTTCGTTCAATGCTTCAAGTTTTGCTTTCATTTCGTCCAAGTTGTTATCTTCTTGAGCTTTCTTAAGGTCATCAAGTGCAGCTTGGGCAGCGTCACGTTCTGCATCAAAGCCTTTTCCTTCAGTTTCCTTGATAGTCTTTTCAGTCGCAAAGATTGCTTGGTCTACTTCATTACGAAGGTCAACTTCTTCTTTACGTTTCTTATCTGCTTCAGCGTTTGCTTCTGCATCTTTCATCATGCGGTCGATTTCTTCGTCAGTCAAACCTGAGTTAGATTGGATCACGATAGTTTGTTCTTTTTGAGTTCCAAGATCTTTGGCCTTAACAGACACGATACCATTCTTGTCGATGTCGAAAGTTACTTCGATTTGAGGAATTCCACGAGGTGCAGCTGGAATATCTGTCAATTGGAAGCGTCCAAGAGTCTTGTTATCTGCTGCCATTGGGCGTTCACCTTGAAGAACGTGGATATCAACGGCTGGTTGGTTGTCTGCTGCAGTTGAGAAGACTTGTGATTTAGATGTTGGAATAGTAGTGTTGCGATCGATAAGTTTTGTAAATACTCCACCCATTGTTTCGATACCAAGTGACAATGGTGTTACGTCAAGAAGGACAACGTCTTTAACATCACCAGTAATCACACCACCTTGGATGGCAGCACCCATAGCAACTACTTCATCAGGGTTTACTGATTTGTTTGGTTCTTTACCAGTTTCAGCCTTAACAGCTTCAACAACGGCAGGGATACGAGTTGAACCACCAACAAGGATAACTTCGTCGATTTCTGACAAGCTCAAACCTGCATCAGAAAGGGCTTGACGAACTGGAACTTTTGTACGTTCTACAAGGTCACGAGTCAAATCGTCAAATTTTGCACGAGTCAAAGTCATTTCCAAGTGAAGAGGTCCAGCTTCACCAGCAGTGATAAATGGCAAGCTGATTTGAGTTGAAGTTACACCAGAAAGGTCTTTCTTAGCTTTTTCAGCTGCATCTTTCAAACGTTGCATTGCCATCTTGTCAGTAGACAAGTCAATACCGTTTTCTTTCTTGAATTCTGCTACCAAGTGGTCGATAATTTTTTGGTCAAAGTCATCACCACCGAGTTTGTTGTCCCCTGCAGTTGACAATACGTCGAAGACACCGTCACCCAATTCAAGGATAGAGACGTCGAATGTACCACCACCAAGGTCAAATACCAAGATTTTTTCTTCTTTGTCAGTCTTGTCCAAACCATAAGCAAGAGCTGCTGCAGTTGGTTCGTTGACGATACGTTCTACTTCAAGACCAGCGATTTTACCAGCGTCTTTTGTGGCTTGACGTTGAGCGTCGTTGAAGTAAGCAGGAACTGTGATAACTGCTTTAGTTACTTTTTCACCAAGGTAGTCTTCAGCGTAGCCTTTCAAGTATTGAAGAATCATAGCTGAAATTTCTTGTGGAGTGTATTCTTTTCCATTAGCAGAAACTTTTTCAGAAGTTCCCATCTTAGATTTGATAGAGATAACTGTATCTGGGTTTGTGACTGCTTGACGTTTTGCAGCATCACCAACGATGATTTCTCCGTTTTTGAATGATACTACAGATGGAGTTGTGCGGTTTCCTTCTGGGTTTGCGATGATTTTGCTTTCAGTTCCTTCAAGAACTGCTACTGCTGAGTTTGTTGTACCTAAGTCAATACCGATAATTTTAGACATGTGTTTTTCTCCTTGTTAGTTAATTTTCTATTTTTGATATTTCCCTTAAGTGGTGGGGACGTGAGCAACTCCCTTCGGGATTTCATCACTTATTTTTGAGCCTATTGTCTCAAAAATCCCCTGTTTCAGTAGCAGAAGCTACTGAAACTTTCACCACGGCGGGAAATATCTTCCTTGCAAGCCTCCGGCTTGCCTCTTATCTTTCTTCATAGTTTATTGTCGTTTCGGACAAATTTTGTCAAGTTTTCTAAACTAGTTATAGACCACTACCATTGCTGGGCGTAGGATGCGGTCATGGAGTTTGTATCCTTTTTGGAAGACTTGGGCGATGGTATCTGCTGGGTGTTCATCGTCTGCTGGGAGAGTTTGGATAGCCATATGGTAGTTATGGTCAAATTCGCCGTCAGCTGCGATTTCTTCGATTCCTTCTTCTTTCAAAGCGTGAATCAAGCTTTCTTGCACCATCTCCAATCCTTTTTTGACGTCGTCTGTCAAACCTTCAACTGCGAGTGCACGCTCAAGGTTGTCGAGCGATGGTAAAATCGCTTTTGCCAAGTCTTGGCTACGATAACGTTGCAAGTTTTGACGCTCTTCATTGGCACGGCGTTGGATATTCTGCATTTCTGCATGAGCACGAAGGTATTTGTTTTCGAACTCATCTGCACGTTCATTTGCCAAGTCCAATTCAGACTTCTCAGGAGTTGTTTCTTCTACCGTTTCCACAACTTCCTCTTCTTGGACTTCTTCTACTTCTTCATTTTTTATATCTTGGGCCATTTTCGCCTCCTTTAATGATTTCAATCTTAATGTACTTCGTAATGATTACTGCTGAGGTAGCGGTAAAAATCTGTCAACTTCATAGTCAAAACACGGTTGACTACGTTGACTTGGTTGATTAGCTGTTGGTAATCCAGATTGACTGGACCAATAATGGCTAGAATTCCAACTCCCCGATAAGGAATGAGGAACTTGCTACTAATCACCGCTAGGTCAGCTAGACAGGACTCTTGACTGTCTGCAACACGAACGTTTTGCATCTGATCTTCATGCAGCCCCTCACGAATTTCCAGGGCCACCTTTTGCGGTTGGTCAAAAAACTGATAGGCTGCTAGATTGGCAAAATTCAAGAGATTGACCTTGCCCGCCACCACAATATTTTCGTTGAACATTTCCTTAAAGATGTGTTCAAAGAGATCGATGACATTATCCGTTGTTGTAAAGTAACGCTGGATAATCTGCGGAATCTCCGTCCGAATCTTGTAGTGAATATCTAGAACGGTGTGGCCGAGGAAACGTTCCTGAATGATGCTCGTCAGTTTCAGCAAATCCTCCTGCAAAAAGTTCCTTGGAATCAGAAACTGACTGGTAACCGTTCGAGACTCGTCTAGGGTAAATACTGCCAAGGCTGTATGTTGCCCCAAAACAACTATATCAAAGGCTGTCAAACGTTGCCTGCTCGGCTCAACATCCAGTGCTACTACCGTACAGCCACTCAAGTCTGTCAGCAGGTTAGCAGCCTCTTGCAGAATATCCTCCAATTTGAAGAATTCCTGATCAAAGGCTTTGACAATCTCATAAACCTCATTTTCAGCCAGTCGGTCAAAATCCAGTGAGTGTTTCACATAGTACTGAAAACCAGCAACACTTGGCATCCGACCACTTGAAGTATGAGCCTTCTCAAGCAAACCTTGCTTTTCTAGAGCCGCCATGTCATTACGAATGGTTGCACTGCTAGAGTTAATAGACTCTTGCAAGGCTTTGGATCCGACAGGTTCGTGCGTTTTGGTAAAGATGTCAATAATCAGATTTAGAATATCCTGCTGACGCTCTGTAACCACCTCATCACTCCTCTCTGTCTGATCGATTAGCACTCGACACACTCAAGTGCTAACTTATGATTCTATTATACACCCTTAAAAGAGAATGTCAAGATAAAAACTCAAAAAATTAGCACTCTTTTACCAAGAGTGCTAAAAATCAGTCTGAAGACCTAGAAAAAAGACCGCCCTCAGGCAATCTTTCTTCTATATTAATTAGTAAAGGTCTAAATAATTATCAATTTCCCATTGTGAAACGAAGGTTGCATAACTTGCCCATTCGATTCGTTTGGCTTCAAGGAAACTAGTATAGATATGTTCTCCAAGAGCTGCTCTGACAACTTCATCTTCAGTCAGAGCTTTCAAAGCGTTGTGAAGAGTTGACGGAAGGTCTGTAATACCAGCTTCCTTGCGCTCTTCTGCTGTCATGATGTAGATATTTTCTTCGATAGGAGCTGGTGCTTCGATTTTATTTTCAATACCATGCAAACCAACTTCCAATAGAACTGCCATAGCGATGTATGGGTTTGCCATCGGATCCACTGAACGCAACTCAAGACGAGTTCCCATACCACGTGAAGCAGGCACGCGCACAAGTGGCGAACGGTTACGACCAGCCCAAGCAATGTAAACAGGTGCTTCATAACCAGGAACCAAACGTTTGTATGAGTTAACCGTTGGGTTCATGATGGCAGTATAGTTGTAGGCATGCTTAATCAAACCGCCAAGGAAATGGTAGGCCGTTTCTGACAACTGCATTCCTTTCGGATCATTTGGATCAAAGAAGGCGTTGTTTCCTTCTGCATCAAACAAGGACATATTACAGTGCATACCTGATCCAGCAATACCAAATTTTGGTTTTGCCATAAAGGTTGCGTAAAGTCCGTGTTTGCGAGCAATGGTTTTAACAACAAGTTTAAAGATTTGAATCTTATCACAAGCACGGAGAACTTCATCGTATTTAAAGTCAATCTCGTGTTGACCAACCGCAACCTCGTGGTGACTCGCTTCTACTTCAAATCCCATTTTGGTCAAGACATTGACAATCTCACGACGTGTGTTGTCCGCAAGGTCCGTAGGCGCCAAATCAAAGTAGCCACCCTTGTCATTTACTTCAAGTGTTGGGTCTCCATTTTCATCTAGCTTAAATAGGAAGAATTCTGGTTCTGGCCCAAGATTGAAGGATTTGAATCCTACTTCTTCCATGTGACGAAGAGCACGCTTCAAATTACCACGAGGGTCTCCTGCAAATGGTTCACCTTCTGTTGTATAGACATCACAGATCAAACCTGCAACACTTCCATTTTCATCTCCCCAAGGGAAGACTGTCCATGTATCCAAGTCTGGGTACAAGTACATATCCGACTCATTGATACGTACAAAACCTTCAATAGAAGATCCATCAAACATAGCCTTGTTTGACAAGACTTTATCTAACTGTTCATCTGTAGCAGGAATTTCGACGTTTTTCATGGTTCCCAAAATATCTGAGAACATGAGACGAATAAAGGTAACATTTTTTTCCTTGACTTCACGACGAATATCTGCAGCTGTGATTGGCATGAGTTTTCTCCTTAATGTATGACTACTTGCGGTTGCCTAACCGCGACCAAAAGGTGACCGTACTGAAGCAAAGCGAGCCTGTTGGAGGAGTTCATTATGAAGTGCACGACGCACCTCAGTCTGACTAACCGCTTTCTTGGATTTCGCTTCACGTTCAGCATATTTTTTCTTAATGGCAGCGATATTATAACCTTCAGAGATATAATCTTTGATTTCAAGCAGACGATCCATGTCATTCAAGGAATACATGCGACGGTTCCCTTCGTTTCGATCAGGCTTAATCAACTCCTGATCTTCATAATAACGAATCTGACGCGCCGATAGATCGGTCAACTTCATAACACTGCCGATAGGAAAAACAGCCATATTTCGGCGAAATTCTTTTTCCTTCATTTACAATTTCCTTCTTTCTGTCTATTATAGTCTAAAAAAAGACAAACGTCAATTAATAATGTTATAAAATGTAACATTATTTTTCTTTTTTCTCTAAAAAGAGCCGAATACGATCAATATCGTAATTTACGAGAATTGCGACAAAAACTCCCATAAAAGTTTCTGATACGCGCGCAAACACGTACAAAATCGTTTCACCGCTCGGAATCGATAGGGTAATGATTAACATGGCTGCTACACCACCAATAACCCCTGCTTTGTTATTCATGGCTACATTTGTCATAATGGTTAACATGGTGCATATTGGAACAACTACTAAGGTTACCCAAAAGGCTTCGTGGAAAAAGGTATTTAATAAGAAGAAGACTAGGGCATAGAGGCCACCGATACTATTTCCTAGAATACGCGAAGTCCCAAAATGGACACTCTTATCAAAACTCTCCCTCAGGCTAAAAACGGCTGTCAAAGCACCAATTTGAAGACCTTTCCAACCAAAAAAGCCAAAAATCAAGAGAACTAGAAAAACAGCAATACCTGTTTTAAAGGTTCGCATACCAAGTTTGAACTGGGATTTATCGAATTTATATTTTTTAAAATAACTCATAATCTCAACTTTCTATTTCCATTTTATCATAAATCGGTGATTTTTATGAGTAATAGTTGAGAGGAAGCGTTTTTATTTTAAGCAAAAGAAAAGAGGAACTTTCATTCCTCTCTTCTTTGATTGTTTATAAAATCTTATTTTTCTGTCAAGGCTGCAAGTCCTGGAAGAACTTTACCTTCGAGAAGTTCCATTGATGCTCCACCACCAGTAGAGATCCATGAGAATTTATCTGCACGTCCAAGATTGATCGCTGCAGCAGCTGAGTCACCACCACCAATGATTGATTTAACTCCTGGTTGTTTCACGATAGCGTCCATCACACCAATTGTACCAGCTTGGAAGTCTGGGTTTTCAAATACACCCATAGGTCCGTTCCATACAACTGTTTTCGCACCAGTCAAAGCTTCATCAAATTTAGCGATAGATTTTGGACCGATGTCAAGACCAAGGAAGCCTTCAGAAACTGCTTCACCTTCAGTGTCACGCACTTCTGTGTAACCAGCAAATGCGTTTGCTTCTTTTGAGTCAACTGGCAAGATCAATTTACCATTTGCTTTTTCAAGAAGAGCTTTCGCAACATCCAATTTGTCTTCTTCTACAAGTGAGTTACCGATTTCGATACCTTGTGCTTTGTAGAATGTGTAAGTCATACCACCACCGATAAGGACTTTGTCAGCTTTTTCAAGCAAGTTTTCGATAACACCAATCTTGTCTGAAACTTTTGAACCACCAAGGATAGCCACGAATGGACGTTCTGGAGTTTCAACTGCTTCTTGGATGTAGGCGATTTCGTTTTCAAGAAGGAAACCAGCAACTGCTTTTTCAACGTTTGCTGAGATACCAACGTTAGATGCGTGTGCACGGTGAGCTGTACCGAATGCATCGTTTACGAAGATACCATCTCCAAGTGATGCCCAATATTTACCAAGTTCAGGATCGTTTTTAGATTCTTTCTTGCCATCAACATCTTCGTAACGAGTGTTTTCAACCAAGAGAACTTGTCCATCTTCAAGAGCGTTGATAGCTGCTTCCAATTCAGCACCACGAGTGACACCTGGGAAAACAACGTCTTGGCCCAATTTAGCTGCCAAGTCTGCTGCTACAGGAGCAAGTGATTTACCAGCTTTATCAGCTTCTTCTTTCACACGTCCAAGGTGAGAGAAAAGAATTGCACGTCCACCTTGTTCGATGATGTACTTAATAGTTGGAAGAGCTGCTGTGATACGGTTGTCGTTAGTGATTACGCCATCTTTCAATGGTACGTTGAAGTCAACACGAACGAGGACTTTTTTACCTTTCAAGTCAACGTCTTTAACAGTAAGTTTTGCCATGTTACAAAAACCCCTTTATTTATTTTATTCGAAACTATTATATCACACTTTGGAAATATAAGGAAAGATTTCACAAGATTTTTCGATATTTAATCTTCATCTTCTTTTTTCTGTTTCAATGTCAAGGCTAAACTAGCAAGACCAAGGCTTGCCAATCCTGCTATTAGGGCTTCATTGGCATCAGCAGTTCCTGTATTTGGCAATTGCTTGCTTGCTTCTTCTGATTTAACTGCTGTATTTTGGGCTGGTTTTTCTTGTGTAGGCGCTACTGCTGGTTCAGTTTTTACTTTTGTTCCAATTTCAACAATTTCTGGAATCGCCTCTTGGATGACTTCTGTCGAACGAAGACGACGCTGACCGTTTTCATCAACTTCAAAGACATGTCTCAACAGACCATCTCGTCCCTGTATGATGACTCGTTGTTCCCCAACTAGCATACCAGCATTTTCATGCTCTTGACGATCAAAGGCAACCTTTTCCTCTTGAACTTCCAATTTAGGAGCCTTTTGTTGATCAAAAGCCGGTTGATTAGTAGGTTTTGGAAGGTCTGTGTTTTGTGGTGCTGGATTGGCAGGAATGAGACCAGTACCTACTTCTACGATTTCAGGGCTTGCTTCTTTCAAAACTTCTGTAGCGCGAAGGGTACGATTGCCTTGACTATCTACTTCAATCAAACGGCGAATTTGTCCTTCAACTCCTTCTTGGACAAGTTGACGTTGACCGACTGTAAGATTTGGATTTGGACGTTCTTGGTGTTCGAAGACAATACTTGTCTCTTCAATTTCTAATTTTGGAGTATCCACAACCAAATTCTTGACACCTTCAGTTGGTTCCTTGCTTGAAATAACTTTTTCTACTGGTTTAGCAGGTTGTGGTTTTTCAGCAGATTCATAAACAAAGGCATAATGAGTAAAGTGTGGTGCTGTAAAGATAACATGACTATCCGTTTGTTCAAAAGCCAATTCTACTGCCTCTTTGCCTTCAGGTAAGAAGAAGACTTTCTTCACTTTCTTATCTTTTTCAATTGGAATTTTCACAATAGAAGCGTAAGAGAGATCAACATCTTGACCTTTTTCATCTAGACCTTCTATTTCAAAGACATGTGCATCTTCTCCAGCAAAGTATTTCTTCTCTTCAGCACTTGCTTGAACACGCTCTACTTTCAAGCCCTTGATGATAGTCTTCTCTTTATTTGAGAAGTGTACTTCAACACCTGTTTTACTATCAGAAAAGACTGCTGGCTTGTCTTCTTTCAATAAAGCAACTAGATCTTTTAGACTCTGTTTCGCTGTTGCAAGCTCTTCTGGGCTCAAATCTACTTTTTCAACCAAGGCCTTGTTTTTCTCAAGAAGAGGAGCTAGGGCAGAACCTGAAGGATGGTTTGGTTTTGAAGCTAAGAGTTCTTGAGCTTCACCTGTTAAGCGATCGAGTTCAGTCTTTTCTTCCGTAAATTTCTCTTGACCATTCAGAGCTTTATGAGCTTCTGTCAATTTATTAAGTCGGTCATTGACTTGATCTTGGGTGCTAGTTTCATGGTCTTTCAACACTTGTTCGGCCGCTTCAATTGCTTTCAAGAAGGCTTCTTTTACTTCTGGCGAAGCAAAGTTATAGACCACCTTGTTCTTAGCCGCTTCAACTTCTGCTAATTTTTGTTTAAGGTACTCATCGTTCAATGCTGCTTTTGGAGATACCAAAACATCAAAGTTGACTTCATGACCTTGGTAACGAAGCGTCAAGGTTTGACGACCAGTCTTTTGAGCATCGTAACCAGAAATTTCAACTCCCTCATCAGTAAAGGAATGTTCTTCCATAGTATCATTGCTATAAGCCACTGCAAAGCGTCCTTCAGACAAGTCTAAGCTATCACCAACTAGGTAATCTTTTTTCGGTTCCTGACTTACTTCAATTCCCAAAATAGTTTTCGGACTTGCTTCATCTTGACTAGTAACAGTTACTGATAAATTAGCATGTACCGGTTGCCCCAAATATTGTAAAGTAAGATTTTGTTCTCCCTTATGATGCGTATCAAAACCTGATACTGATACACCCGCGTGAGTTAGGCGAATAAGTTCGTCCTCAGCTCCACCTTCGTACTGAACTCGAAGAACACCACCTCTAAGGTCCAAATCCTCCCCTTCGGCGTAGCTTGTTTTCTTAGGTCCTGTTTCTAGGCTGACTGACTTGATTCTTCTGTCATCTTTTGGAACAGAAACTGCTAGGACATTACTAATTTCCTTACCTGGTAACTGGGTACGATAGTAAAGAAGACCAGATTGATTTGTCAAATCCAATGGTGAACTTGCTAGGTCACCTCCAACTTCGCTCTTCAAAGTTGCAAGAGGAGTTTGAGAATTTGGATTGTCATAAACGGTAATGGTTGCTCCAGCTGGCACGTCCGCAAAGCCAACTTGTACCTTGTTATTGCCTAGAGAACGGGCTGCAGCCTTGGCCATCGGAATATTGACACTTTCAGTATCAAGCTTTTCATACATTTTCCAGTTATAGATACGAATCGCCTTCCATGGAGTTCCATTGTCAGAAGTGACAACATTCAAGCGCCAATCTTGAGCTGTGATTGGTTTATCAAGGGTAATATCTGTAACATGGGCTTTATTGCCACGAACTTCCTTAGCCAATTTCCATTGACCATCCGCATCTTTATAATAAAGGTCAAAGTCTTTGGTGTTCATCAAACCGTCGTTTACAGATTCTCCACCAGCTCCAGCATGGTCCATCACCCATCTAACAACTGTACGTGGCTGGGTCAAACGAATATCCACACTACCACTTAACTGTCCAGAAGACCACTTGTCTGAAAGACTGGTAATGGTACCATTCAACATACCTTCAATACCTTCTCCACCTTCAGTCTTAGGGAAAGTACTATCAATAACTGTTGCACCTGGAACGATATTTTCAGCTAGTGGTTTTGGTAGGCTGGTATCTTTTACAGTCATGCCCCAATCAAAGGTTGTGGTTGCAGCTTCTGAACGAACCCCATTTTTACCGACTGCTACAACCTTCAGTTCTTGAGTTGTACCCTGAGCACTTGCTGAACGGCTAACTTTTGGTAGATAAATCGTTGTAGAAGATGAACCAGTTAGTAATTTCCAGCTGTCTCCATCTTTTTCGTAAACTTCATAGAAATCTGCATCCTTGTTGCCTTTAAATTGCACAACTGCTTCCGCTTCTTGGGCATTTTTAAGGACTTGTTTGGCTACAGCTACTGTGGTTGGTGCCTGTGGAGCATCTTGATTATTGCTGATGGTCAATTGCCCCAGGTTAAATTGATAACCTTTTAAATCTTTATCATTTTCAAAATAGAGTTTAATACCGTAAATTGTTTTACCTGCCAAGGCACTCAAATCAAAATCATCGGTAGTCCAGTTATCTGAAACTGTCAATTCTTTACGGGCAGCTTCATCACCGTAGGTATAATCTTTCTTGGTTGCAAATTCTACATAAACCTTGCTCCCTTTGCCTCCTTTGTGGGCAACATGTAATTTGGTTGTATCTGTCACCTTCAAGCGAGTAGAGTACAAATTAACATCTTGCTTGGTCGCACCTGAAAGATCCCCTGCAAATTTGAGAGAAGTTCCACCATTATAAGCATCTTCAAAATCATAGCTTGCTTTCAACTTATCGCCAGTTGATTTTTGCCACCAGCGCCATGTTGGAAGAACACCTGAAACTGAACGGTAATTCCACTCAGAATCCTTAGAAACCTTACCATCTACGAACCATTTTCTACCATGACCTGTATTAAAAGAAGTAGTAAAAGTATTACCTACTGCTGGCGTACGGTCCGCAACTAGGTTAGCAATCCCATACCAATCTTTATCACCTGGTTTTTGGCCAGTAGGATCACCTTGATAACCTGTAAAGAAGATATCTTCATTCTTATGATAATCTTCACCAGTTTTTCCTAAACTTGTAATGGTATCTGGGGCGAACAAACCAAGAGAAAGGCGCAATTTCCCATTTTCATCTAAAATGTCATTCCATTTGACCTTGGTCTTGTAGGAACCACCCTGTTGCAATTCCAAACCTGCAAATACGTCATAAGGATTACGGCCAATCCAGTTGGCAGTTGTAATAGTGTAATCATTCTTAGCCTTATCCCAGTTAAAGTTAGCAAAGAAGTTATCTGCTGGAACCTTATCTCCTTCTGGTTGCATGAATTGGTAGTTGTATTCTCCCAAACCATCTTGGTGGTAACGTCCATAGTTATAAGTCATGGCATCGTACCAAGAATACTTGATTGGATGGTTTACCTTAGCAGCATATTCCTTGGTATAGAGCATAAACTGGCGCATCTTTTCTCCAAGAGGTTCAACCAAATCTCCAGTTGTTTCCTGGTTGATGAAATAGCCATCATAGCCATAATACTTGGCCATATCTACCAATTTACGGGCAATTGGGAAGCTACCATCTGCGTCTTGCTTCAAAGCTTCAGCGAATTTTTCTTGATCTGCAATACTATTAGACCAGTTAAAGAAGAGTGTACCATATACAGGAACCCCGTTACGGTGACCTGCATCAATAACGTCAGGAGTTGGAACAAGACCTTCCCAGAAGACCATTGAATCTAGATATTGCCAATAGTCAAAAGCATAGGCCTTGAACTCTTCTCCACCAACAGAAGCATGGTCTTTTGCTTTAGAATTGGTGTTGGATAGAGCTTGAACTTTTGCTTCCTTGCTAGCTTTTTCATTGACCAAATGACCTGTCCGACGTGGAGCGAGGGCAACAGAGCCGCGGTTGATGGCATCATCTTCACGAGCACCGGGTTCCCATTTCAACAATTCTTCCCAAGAATTAAATTTGATTTCCTTTGGTTTTAATGTTTTTTCTGTATTTTTAGGGACATCTGGCTGGACTTCTTTTTCAATCTTATTAGCTTCTGCTGCTGGCTTAGACTCATCTCCTTGGCTAGTTGCTTCAGGCTTTGCTTCTATTTCCTTGTCAGACTTAGGTTTTGCTTCTACAGATGATGTTTCTGCAGCCACCTCACTTGGTTTTTCCTCTGGTTTAGCTACGCTTACTGCCTCTGTAGTTTCAGTAGTTGCAGCTTCATTGTTTGCTGGCGAAGCAGTTTCAGATGCTGTCGCTACTCCTTCTGCCTTTTCTAACTTATTTTCTCTAGCATGTTCTCCTTCATGTTGCTTGTCAGCTTCATTAGTTGGATGCTCACTCTCTCCTGAAACAAGCCCTGTATTGGCTCCTCTATTTTCAGGGACTGCAGTTTCTTCAGCCAAGGCTGGGCCAGCAAATAAAACAGCCCCAATCATCAGCGAGCAGGCTCCTACTGACAACTTACGAATACTGTAACGACAACGTCTTTCAAAAAATGGATTCTTCATTTTCTCCTCCTAAAAGATTGATTTTGTTACATAAAAGAAAGCGCTTAACTTTCTTTATAAAATTTTTATCCCAATCACAGGGACCAAGATAATACCTCCCTCATTTTAAAATATTTCTTTTAAATGTCAATATATAAAAGGAAATACCTATATCTAGGTTAGAAATTGGTAAAATTAATATAATTAAGGCCCATTCTAACGAATTTTCTTTCTAAAATCTTAGCTTAACACTTGTTAGATTTACTTTTATCCTTTAAAATAGAATAGGAGAAATTCCGTTATTATTTTTCGGAGGAAAAAGAAATGTCCATTAATTGGCAGGAAATTTTATTTCACTTTTTAGGTGGTCTAGGATTATTCTTATATAGTATCAAGACCATGGGAGACGGTTTGCAACAAGCTGCTGGAGATCGCCTTCGTTTTTACATTGACAAATATACCAGCAATCCGTTCTTCGGTGTGCTAGTTGGTATCGGTATGACGGCACTAATTCAGTCAAGTTCTGGTGTCACAGTCATTACAGTGGGGCTAGTCAGCGCAGGACTTTTGACCTTGCGTCAAGCTATCGGTATTGTCATGGGTGCCAATATTGGAACTACCGTTACATCCTTTATCATCGGTTTTAAGCTAGGAGATTACGCCTTACCAATGCTTTTCATCGGAGCGATTTGTCTCTTCTTCACCAAGAATCGCTCTATCAATAACATCGGACGTATCATTTTTGGTGTAGGTGGTATCTTCTTCGCTCTCAATCTTATGAGCGGTGCAATGGAACCTCTAAAAGACCTGCAAGTCTTTAGAGACTATATGGTTGAACTAAGCAAGAGTCCTATTCTAGGTGTCTTTGTCGGAACTGGACTAACCCTACTCATTCAAGCTTCTTCCGCAACTATCGGTATCCTACAGAATCTTTACGCAAGTGGTTTGATTGATCTACAAGGTGCCCTACCAGTCTTGTTTGGTGATAATATCGGAACGACCATTACAGCTATTATTGCTTCTCTTGGAGCCAATATCGCTGCCAAACGTGTTGCTGGTGCCCATGTCGCCTTTAACGTGATTGGTACGGTTATCTGTATTGTCTTCCTTGTACCTTTCACTGGCTTGATTCAATGGTTTGAATCTACACTCAATCTGGCTCCAGAAATGACCATTGCCTTCGCCCACGGAACCTTTAATATCACAAATACTATTATCCAATTTCCATTCATCGGAGCCTTGGCTTACTTTGTAACCAAGCTCATCCCTGGTGAAGACGAAGTTGTCAAGTACGAGCCACTTTATCTTGATGAGCATTTGATTAAACAAGCTCCATCAATCGCTCTCGGAAATGCCAAAAAAGAACTCCTTCACTTGGGAAATTATGCTTCTAAAGCCTTTGACCTTTCATACAACTACATCATTGACCTTAATGAAAAGGTTGCTGAAAAAGGCCACAAGACAGAAGAAGCCATCAATACCATTGATGAAAAATTGACTCGTTACCTTATTACCCTTTCAAGTGAAGCCCTTAGCCAGAAAGAAAGTGAAGTGCTCACCAACATCCTGGATTCATCCCGTGATTTGGAACGGATTGGGGACCACGCAGAAGCCCTAATCAATCTGACTGACTACCTTCAACGTAAAAATGTCGAGTTCTCTGAAGCTGCTTTACAGGAATTGGCTGATATCTATCAAAAAACCACTGGCTTTATCAAGGATGCCCTTGATAGCGTGGAAAACAATGATATTGAAAAAGCTCAAAGTCTGATTGAACGCCATAAAGAAATCAACAATATGGAACGTGTTCTCAGAAAGACCCACATCAAACGCCTCAACAAGGGCGAGTGTTCAACGCAAGCTGGGGTCAACTTTATCGACATCATTTCCCACTATACTCGTGTATCTGACCATGCTATGAATCTAGCTGAAAAGGTCATCGCTGAACAAATCTAAGAACCAAGAAGCTATCCTAAATAGGATGGCTTTTTTCTTTTCCTAACCAAGAATTGCTTTTCTAACATATAGAAAAATGCTTTGATTCACAATGGAATCAAAGCATTTTAAAGAGCTCCCCATACATAATCGCAGAAGCCGCAGTTCCTCTGTACTTGGATTCTTCTCTTTTGATAAAGCGAGCCAAGTTGAGCAACTCAGGTGCCGGATGTTTGGGATTTAGGAGCAATTCACGATTGACCAGGCCTGAGAGACGAACTGACAGCAATTGCTCATTTGTAGTAGGCAGTTTTTTAGCAGTCTCTAGGAGAGCAGCAACTAAATCTTCACTCAAATCATGTCGAGCATGATTGTAAAGATCTTTTATAAGGCTTTCTAGGTTTGGTTCTACCATCCCTACCACCTCCCTTATGGTTTAATAATTTTTAATCAAATCAACCGTTGAACGATCCAATTTCTTCACCAAGGCTTGCAAGAAAGCTTGAGCTTCTAAGAAGTCATCCATAGCGTAGAGGGTTTGATGAGAATGGATATAACGAGCGCAAACACCGATTGTTGTTGATGGGACACCACCATTTTTCAGATGAGCTGCGCCAGCGTCTGTTCCGCCTTTACCACAGTAGTATTGGTACTTGATACCAGCTTCTTCAGCCGTTGTCAAAAGGAAATCCTTCATCCCTGGGAGAAGCAAGTGACCTGGGTCGTAGAAACGAATCAAGGTTCCATCTCCAATCTTGCCTTGACCGCCATAAACATCACCAGCAGGTGAGCAGTCAACTGCTAGGAAAACTTCTGGGTCAAACTTAGTTGTGGAAGTATGAGCACCACGAAGACCAACTTCTTCTTGGACGTTAGAGCCAAGATAGAGTTCATTGCCAAGTTTTTGACCTGACAGAGCTTCTGCTAACTCACTAACCATGAGCACACCGTAGCGGTTGTCCCAAGCTTTTGAGATGATATTTTTTTCATTGGCTGTCAAGATTGCAGAACTATCTGGTACGATGGTATCGCCAGGACGGATGCCAAAGCTTTCTGCCTCAGCCTTATCCGCAAAACCGCCATCAAAGACGATATCTGCAATAGCTGGCATAGTTGGTCCACCCTTTCCACGTGTCAAATGTGGCGGAACAGAACCCGAAATCACAGGAATTTCACGACCGTCACGAGTCAAGAGTTTGAAACGTTGGCTACTAACCACCATGGGGTTCCAGCCACCGATTTCAACGACACGGAAGGTACCATCTGGCTTAATCTCGCTGACCATAAAACCAACTTCATCCATATGAGAAGCGACCAAGACGCGCGGTGCATCTGCAGCTTCTGAATGTTTAATTCCGAAAATACCACCCAAGCCATCTGTCACCACTTCATCCACGTGCGGTGTCAACTTTTCACGAAGATAAGCACGGACAGGTGCTTCATGACCTGAGATCGCAGCAAGTTCTGTTACTTCTTTGATTTTTGAAAATAATGTTGTCATTTAAGTTCCTTCTTTCTTTCATCCATTTTACCACTTTTTATAGGAGAAGGATAGCGGGAAGGTAGATTTCTAAATTAGTATCTTAGTCTTACTGTACCTTAGAAAAAGCTTGTATTTTCTTGCATGTGATGTGAAATCTAAGAACTATTCCAAGACCAACCAAACTATTAATTCCCAAACAAAAAACAATTCAATACTATATTTGTTTAGTTTTTTTATGAAATTTGCAGAAAATAGTTGACTTTGCCTTCTTATTTCTTTAAAATAGTACAAAACTAGGAAAAGGAAAAAATCATGACCAAAACAATTCTTGTTACAGGTGGGGCTGGCTACATTGGCTCCCATACCGTTAAAGCTCTTTTAAATGCTGGCTATCAGGTACATGTTCTAGATAATCTCTCTACAGGAAATCGTTCGGCTGTGGATAGTCGTGCTAGCTTTAAGCAACTAGATGTTTATGATTCTAGTGCTCTAAAAGCTTACTTAGAAGAAAATAAGATTGATGCTGTTCTTCATTGTGCAGGTGAAATTGTTGTGAGCGAAAGTATTGAAAACCCAAGTAAATACTTCACTGCCAATGTTGCGGGTATGAACCAAGTTCTCAAAGTCTTATCTGAAGTTGGCATTCAAAAAATCATGTTCTCTTCGACTGCTTCCCTCTATGGTAATAACTGTATTGACAAGCCAGCAACTGAAGATACCCTGCTCGACCCTGTCAATCCTTATGCAGAGACAAAACTGATGGGTGAACGAATGATTTACTGGATGGCCAATCGCTACGACTGGAAATATGTCATTTTCCGTTACTTTAATGTTGCTGGAGCTGAAATGGATGCTTCAAACGGTCTGCGAGTGAAAAATCCAACTCATATCATTCCCAACATCAACAAGACCGCATTGGGACAAAATGATAGCCTGAAAATATTTGGAGATGACTATGATACACGTGATGGTTCATGTATTCGAGATTACATTCATGTCTTGGACCTTGCACAGGCTCATGTTAAAGGAATGAACTACCTATTTCAAGAAGACAGTTCTTCTCAAATCTTTAACTTAGGAACTGAAAAAGGCTATACCGTCAAAGAAATCTTTAAAACTGCTGAAGAATTACTGAATCAAAAAATACCACACGAAATTGTTGCTCGTCGTGCTGGTGACCCAGCTAGCGTCCTAGCAGACGCATCAAAAGCTAAAAAATATCTTGATTGGAAGGCTAGCTACTCCCTCGAAGATATTATTTTATCAGATTATCGTTGGCGTGTTAAAGAAGGCAAAAACATTTTGGAATAAATAGCAGAAACATCAATAATAAATAAAAACACAGATAGATGGAACTTGATAAAGACCAAGTATCATCTATCTGTGTTTTATACATTAGAATCCAATTTATTTTGAATTTCTCTTTAAAGAAAAATGGTCTGGGACGGGGTCCTTACCTGTTTTCGACCAGGGATGGCAACGTAAAATCCGAGCCAAGCCCATCAAAACACCCTTGAAGCCATGTTTTTCAATAGCCTGAATCATGTAGTTTGAACAAGTTGGCTCAAAGCGACAAGAGGGGGGAAAGGCTGGCGAGATAAACCGTTGGTAAAAGCGCACAGGCGCTATTAAAATTCGTTTCATTATTTCTTGGTTACAGCCATGGTGTGTAGTTGGCTGATTTCTTTTTTATTAAGACGACGGGATTCTCCTGGACGGAGTCCTGTTAAGTCTAGATGTCCGAAACGAGTTCGTGATAACTTGTCCACTTGAAGACCGACAGCTTCAAACATCTTTTTAACCTGGTGGTTACGCCCTTCATGGATAGTCAACTGCACCACAGAGCGGTTTTTGACTGGATCCACTTTGAGAATCTCATAGACAGCCGGCTTGGTTTTCTTACCATCAATCTCAAGTCCACGGGTCAAGGGGCGGAGATTATCCTTATTGGCCACACCTTTAACACGCGCGACATAAACCTTGTCAATCTCATTACGAGGGTGAATCATTTCATCCGTAAAATCCCCATCATTGGTCAAAATCAAGACTCCTGATGTATCCCAGTCCAAACGACCTACAGGGTAGATGCGCTCTTTCACGTTGGGCAAGAGGTCCACAACAGTCTTGCGGCCCTTGTCATCTGTCACACTGGAAATCACACCGCGTGGTTTGTTAAGCAGATAATAGACCTTTTCTTCGTTGTAGATAGGTTGACCTTCAACTTCGACCTTGTCACCTGACTTGATGGTCGTTGCTAGTTCACGTACCACTTGGCCGTTAACCGTCACCAAGCCTTGCTTGATCAACTCTTCTGCTTTTCTCCTACTGGCCACACCTGCGTGGGCAATATACTTATTGATTCTCATCTTCTTCTATCCTTTCACCAAATAATTGGCTTTCTTGGGCTTGAATCTCAAGCTCATCAATCACTGGTAATTCTTCCAAATGGTTAATTCCCATGTAATCTAGGAAATAATCCGTAGTCACATAGAGGTTGGGGCGACCCAACACTTCTTTTTTCCCGTCTTCTCGTATCAAGTCAAAGGCCTGCAACTTTGCCAAGGCCCCACTCGAGTTGACACCACGGATGGCATCAATTTCTATCCGCGTAATCGGCTGCTTGTAGGCAATGATGGACAAGGTCTCAAGGGCAGCCCGAGACAAACTCTGGTTGATGGGCGCCTTAGAGTATTCCTTCAAAATCTCAGCAAATTGAGGCTTGGTCACCAATCTATAAGCACCACCCGTCTCAATCAGAGCCAAACTGGAATCTGGGTCCTTTTCATACTTATGGGCTAATTTTTCTAAACTCTGTTGGATGCCTGTCGGGGGAAGCGATAGGAGTTCAGCCAACTGGCGGACTCTAATCCCATCTTCACCCGCTACAAACAAGAGCGCTTCTATTTTTGCTAAAGTACTCATCTTTCCTCTCTATCAAGTCTAGCTTTGGGCCACTTGACTTTCTTCCTTCTTTTCCATGAGATAGATATCTCCGAAACTCTCCTCTTGCACGAGGGTCAGCTCCTGGGTTTTGATTAACTCTAGGGTTGCCAAAAAGAGGGTGATGACCTCTTGGAGATTCTGGGCTTCCTTAAACAAATCCTGCAAGCGCAATTGATCTCGTCCAGTCAAGGACTCTTTCACGATAACCATCATGTCCTCAATCTTATACTCATCCCGCAGGATAGTCGTGTGATTCTGTGCAAACTCCTCTTTTTTCTTGGCTAGGATATTTGAAAAAGCCAAAAAGAGGTCAATGGTCGTCTTGTCATGTACAAGCTCCGCATCTTCATAAATCAACTCTGTCGGCGCTTTGGAATAGTGCTGGGCCCGTTCTTGGTGCTTGGCTTCCAAGTGCTCCCCCAAGAGCTTGAACTTGCGATATTCTTCGATTTGAGAGAGGAGATCCTGCTCCAGGTCATCCTCCAAATCGGTTACTTCCGCTACCTTTGGAAGAAGCTTGCGGCTCTTGATCAACATGAGCTGACTGGCCATGACCATGTACTCACCCGTCACTTCCAGACGCATGGCCTGCAGGGTTGAGACATAGGCTAGATACTGTTCGATGACTTCTGTAATGGGTACATCGTAAATATCCATCTGGTACTTAGAAACTAGGTGCAAAAGTAAGTCCAGAGGCCCTTCAAAATCTTTTAATTTAATATCCATTATCTATATTTTTCTAAGGTCAGGACTGTTTTTAATCCTAATTTTTTTGCAATTTCGTACAAATCAACCTTGTTTTCTATTTGTCTTAGAATAAACTGTTCCCGCAAGGCTTGGGCTGACAGAGCTGGAAATCCTTTCTTCTTGACAAAGGCTTCTAGCTGGCGGAAGGCCCACTGACGAGAATAGGCTTTCCCTCCCCTTTCAAAGAGATAGGTCTGGCCCATCAAGGGTTCCAATTCTGAAAGCAAGGTCGTGGGAATGGTGACAATCCTCTGTTGGGAAGCCTTCTTGATTCGCAACACCTGAAAATCCAAATTGATATCTGCAACCTTGAGGGCTAAAATCTCACTCGGCAAAAGTCCTATTTCTAGGATTAAGAGCGCTAGCAAGCGTCCTTCTGGATAATTACTTTCCTGCCAAAAAGAGGCTAAGTCTAACAGTTCTGGTTTTTCGGTCTTCTTTTCAGCTTGTTTGGCTAATTCCAAACGATAAAAACTGTCCACTCCTCCTGTCTGATAGAGGAAATAGAGAAATTGATTACAGGCCGAAATCTTTCGCTTCTGGGCGCTGATTTTTAGATTGGCTAGCTGGGCTTGGTAAATCTTGAGACTAGTCTCCGAAATCCGCTCGCCCACAATGTCTAAAAATTGCTCCAAATCATACTTATAGGACTGCTTGGAATTGGCAGACAAACCCTGCTTTTCCTCTAAAAAGGTTGAAATCCTGTCTCTCATTTGCATCGAATCTCATATTCCTTACTAAAGTCATGCAAGAGGGCATTGACTGCCTTGAGGATAGATTTGCGAGTGATAATTCCTTGGAAAATCCCTGACGCATCCACAACTGGCAAGAAGGACTCATCTACCAACTTGTGCAAGACCTCCGTAATGGTAAAATCAGGCGAGACGACCGCTACGTCCGTTCTCGTCATATGAACGATATCCGTATCTGCCATGATTTCTTGACTCAAGTCATGCTCCATCTGATAAGCCATAATATCTCTGAGCCCAATCGTCCCAACAAACTGTTTTTCATCTGTCACAACAGGAACACGGGTATAGGTCATCTGACTGAGCAAGAGGGTAGCGTGATCCGCATTGTGGGTATCAATCAACACAGCCAGATTTTTAGCAGGAGTCAAAAATGTTTCCTCCTGCCCCAACAAGAAAGTCTCAAACTCCTTGGCAATCATCGGCTAAACTCCTTGGACAAGCCCGGATACACCTCATGGTCTCGTGTCAAAAAGTCCACTTTGAAATAACTGTCATCAATCTCCACACGAGCATAGAGACATTCTCTGATAGTACCACGTGGTTGACTGATAGAGCCTGGATTTAGAAAGAGGGTTTTGCCTTCCATCCAAGCACTTGGCACATGCAAGTGACCATAGAGACAGATATCAGCCTCTTCCTCCTGAGCCCAGTAGTCCAACTTTTGAAAGTTGAAATTAATGTCAAACAAGTGTCCATGAGTTTGGATAATCTTGGTCGAACCAAGCTCAGTCACCAAACGTTCTGGATAGCCAGCGTAGAAGTCCATGTTCCCTTTAACTACACGGATTCCCTCCCAAAGTGGGGAATCAGGACGCAGTTCAGAATCGCCGTTATGAAAAACGGCATCAACTTTGCCTACATAGCGATCACGGATTTCTTCCACAATCAAGCTATCGCCATGAGAATCGCTCATTACAATGATGGTTTGCTTTGCCATGATGGAAATACCTCCAAAAGTTTCTTAACGGCTAAGGCACGGTGAGATTGACTATTTTTTTCTTCAAGGGTTAATTCAGCTGAGGACTTACCTGTCTCCCCTACAAGGAAGAGAGGGTCATAGCCAAAGCCATTTTCACCCTTAGGTTCAAAGTTAATGTAGCCTGGCCAGTCAGCTTCAACAACCAAACTTTCCTTGTTTGGACTGGCTACGACTAGGGTTGTGTGGAACTGAGCCGAACGATCCTTGAGTTCAAAGACCATGGCCAATTCGTGCAAGAGTTTGGCATTGTTTTCACGGTCAGTTGCTCCGACGCCTGCAAAACGAGCCGACCAGACACCAGGCAAACCTCCCAAAACATCAACTTTAAGTCCAGAATCGTCTGCAAGAACCATCTTGCCCGTTAATTGAGAAATGGTTTCTGCCTTGAGACGGGCATTTTCTTCAAAGGTCATGCCTGTTTCTGCTACTTCAGGCAGGTCAGGATAGTCATTGAGATTTTCCACATCGTAGCCTAACTTATCAAAGATAGCTCGGAATTCCTTGGTCTTGCCTTCGTTACGAGTCGCAATCAATAGAGTTTCTCTGACCTTGTTTGTCTCAAAGAAGGCTTCTACATCAACCCCTTCTTTAGGCAATTCTACATGCAGGAGTTGCCCATTTTCAACCAAGAGCAAAGCCCCCTGACGTTGAATGACTTCCAAGTTACGTCCTGCTTCTGCATTTAAAATCTCAACGATAAAAGAGAGCAGACGGAAGTTAGAAGACCAGCGCATCACTGTTATCGTAATCGGAAAGCCATTTTCCTCATCACGAAAAATCCGAGCCAAATCCATAAAATCGAGCTCAAGCGGATCTTTGATGAGGTTGTAGATGCCTCCATAGACATCCCAGACACCAACATACCAGTCCTGGTCATCCTTGTATTCATAAATTTTATTTGTCATAATTCTACATGCTCCACATGAATCTCTTTTTCCAGCCATTCTTCACCGATTTGTGCAAAACTTTGGCTGCTGGCTGTTGTGTAAAAACGGTGATGGAGTGGTCCAGCATCGCGACCACGATTGATTTCAAAATAATTGAGTAAGACTGAAATGTCCCGTACGCACTCCGCCCCACTATCAATGAGCTGAACCTTTGGCCCCATAACATTTTGAATAATGGGTCTGAGAAGCGGATAATGGGTACAGCCCAAAATCAGACTATCCACCTTTCCAACCAAGGGACGCAGGGTTTCATAAACTACTTTCTTGGTGACGCTGGTTGACAGAGCACCCGACTCCACCAAGGGAGCAAACTTGGGACAGGCCAAACTTTCCACTTGTAAGTCCGGATCAAGATCATTAATTTTCTGACGATAAATGTCAGATTGTACCGTCATGGGCGTTCCAATGACTCCGATTTTCCCACCTTGACTGGACTTGATGGCTGCCGAAGCTCCTGGTAAAATCACACCTAGGACAGGAATATCTAGTTGAGCCTTGATTTCTTCCCAGACGACCGCAGTCGCAGTATTACAAGCAATGACAATCATTTTGACATCCTTGGTCAAAAGAAAGTTGACCAACTGCCAAGTATATTCACGAATTTGCTCAGCAGGACGGGGACCATAGGGCGCCCGTGCCGAATCTCCAATATAGACGATTTCTTCATGGGGGAGCTGGCGCATGAGCTCGCGCACAACGGTCAAGCCCCCGACACCCGAATCCAAAAAACCAATTGGTCGATTATCCATACAGTCTTCTTTCTAGTCTTTTTTCTGATTGATAGTTCATTATGATTACTTGTCTTTATGAACTGAAGAACAACTTCATCAACAACTATCTCTCTTAATCATAATCAAATATCAATAGAATGCAAGGAAAAAGTCTCATCCCTTAACCATAGCCAACATAGTGAGAAGTCTGGAACTTTCATCCCAGACTTTTCCTTATTTATTTTTTCTTTTTATTGTTAGCAAGGGCTGCCTTTTGTTGGCGGATGATTTGGTGGTAAACTTGTTGTACCTTAGCTTCGCTTGGTTTTTGACCATTTGCACTCAAAAGAGTACGAACAGCTTCAGCATTCAAACGTGGGTTGTCAGCGAATTCTTTTTCGATTTGCTTACGAACCAAGTACATTCCTCCAAGAGCTCCTCCTAGAAAAGCTAGCACAATCAATACAATTGCTAATAGTAAATCCATCATATTTCTCCTGTTTCTTTTTGAGTCTCTTTCATTATACCACAAACTAGCCACCCTGACTAGTTTGTTTTACGCTTTCAGAGATGAGTAAGCTGTAATTAAAGTTGGCTTATTGTTCTAGTCAAAACTAGAAAGAATATAAAAAATACACTCCCTTACTATTCGTTTCCTCCACTTTTTTAATACAAAACAATATCAAATATATATCCTTCTCAAATCCTCTTGACAACACTTCATTAGCTGGTAAAATTAGATTAACAATACAATATAGAAACAAAAGTTCGCCTCATTAAAAATGAAAGCGCTTTTAATTAATAAAGGAGGTTTCTATGGAAAAAATTTGGAGGGAGAGATCCTGTCGCTACAGTATTCGAAAGCTAACAGTCGGCACAGCCTCTGTTTTGCTTGGAGCAGTTTTTCTAGCTAGTCATACCGTCTCTGCTGATACTATCGAAGTAAAGCAAAAAGAGGCTACACTGGAGATAACTAGCTCTAAGTTAGACACTGTAACGAAAGCAAGTGAATCAACTGAGCATACACAGCCAAACGTGCCAATTGATCATACAAAACCAGTTCTAGCTAATAATAGTTCTTCTGAAAGCAAACCCGCTGAGGCTGATGTTACTTCTGCTACAACTAATCAAGTCAGTACTGAGGCTATTGTAAAACCTAATGAAAATAAGGAAACCGAAAAACCAGAACTACCTGTGACAGAACAAAGCAACTATCAGCTAAACTATGATCGACCAACAGCTCCTTCCTATGATGGCTGGGAAAAACAAGCACTCCCAGTTGGGAATGGTGAAACGGGTGCTAAGATTTTTGGTCTCATCGGCGAGGAGAGAATCCAATACAACGAAAAAACTCTTTGGTCAGGTGGACCGCGTCCCGACAGTACCGACTATAATGGAGGAAACTATCAGGAACGGTATAAAATTTTAGCAGAAATTCGTAAGGCTCTTGAAGACGGAGATCGCCAAAAAGCCAAACGATTAGCTGAACAAAATCTAGTTGGACCAAACAACGCCCAGTATGGACGTTATCTAGCCTTTGGTGATATCTTCATGGTCTTCAATAACCAGAAAAAGGGACTGGATACAGTTACAGACTATCACCGTGGTTTGGATATCACAGAAGCCACTACTACAACTTCTTACACCCAAGATGGAACGACCTTTAAAAGAGAAACCTTCTCAAGTTACCCTGATGATGTCACCGTGACCCACTTGACCCAAAAAGGGGACAAAAAACTTGATTTTACAGTTTGGAATAGCTTGACAGAAGATTTACTTGCTAATGGAAACTACTCAGCGGAATATTCTAACTACAAGAGTGGCCATGTTACGACAGACCCAAATGGTATCCTACTAAAAGGTACAGTCAAAGATAATGGCCTCCAGTTCGCATCCTATCTAGGAATTAAAACGGACGGAAAAGTTACTGTTTATGAGGATAGTTTAACAATCACAGGGGCCAGCTATGCTACGCTTTTACTCAGTGCCAAGACTAACTTTGCTCAGAATCCAAAAACAAACTATCGCAAAGACATTGACCTCGAAAAAACAGTTAAAGGCATTGTAGAAGCAGCTAGGGGCAAAGACTACGAAACACTTAAAAAGAACCATATCAAAGACTATCAAAGCCTCTTTAACCGCGTCAAACTAAACCTAGGTGGAAGCAATGCTGCTCAAACGACAAAAGAGGCCCTTCAGACCTATAACCCTAGCAAAGGGCAAAAACTGGAAGAACTCTTCTTCCAATACGGACGTTATTTATTGATCAGTTCATCTCGTGATCGGACAGATGCCCTTCCTGCCAACCTACAAGGAGTCTGGAATGCCGTAGACAATCCACCTTGGAACGCTGACTACCACCTCAATGTCAATTTGCAAATGAACTATTGGCCAGCCTACATGAGCAATCTAGCTGAAACAGCCAAGCCAATGATCAATTACATTGACGATATGCGTTACTATGGCCGTATCGCTGCTAAAGAATACGCCGGTATCGAATCCAAAGATGGACAAGAAAATGGCTGGCTGGTTCATACCCAGGCGACACCATTTGGCTGGACTACCCCTGGTTGGAATTACTATTGGGGTTGGTCTCCAGCTGCTAATGCTTGGATGATGCAGAACGTTTATGACTACTATAAATTCACCAAGGATGAGACTTATCTCAAAGAAAAGATCTATCCAATGCTCAAGGAAACTGCTAAGTTCTGGAACTCCTTCTTGCACTATGACCAGGACAGTGACCGTTGGGTGTCTTCTCCATCCTACTCACCAGAACACGGTACCATCACCATCGGAAATACCTTTGACCAATCACTAGTCTGGCAGCTATTCCATGACTACATGGAAGTCGCCAACCATCTGAATGTCGACAAAGACCTAGTTACAGAGGTCAAGGCTAAATTTGACAAACTAAAACCACTTCACATTAACAAAGAGGGACGCATCAAGGAATGGTACGAAGAAGACAGTCCACAATTCACTAATGAAGGCATTGAAAATAACCACCGCCACGTTTCCCATCTGGTAGGTCTCTTCCCAGGTACGCTCTTTAGCAAGGACCAGGCTGAATATTTAGAAGCTGCGCGTGCTACCCTCAACCACCGTGGAGATGGTGGTACTGGTTGGTCTAAGGCCAATAAAATCAACCTCTGGGCTCGTCTCTTAGACGGTAACCGTGCTCATCGCCTGCTTGCTGAACAGCTCAAATATTCAACCCTAGAAAACCTTTGGGATACGCATGCACCTTTCCAAATCGACGGAAACTTTGGAGCAACCAGTGGAATTGCAGAAATGCTTCTTCAATCACACACTGGCTACATTGCACCATTGCCAGCCCTTCCAGATGCTTGGAAAGACGGTCAGGTTTCTGGTCTGGTTGCCCGTGGTAACTTTGAAGTCAGCATGAAGTGGAAAGATAAAAACCTGCAAAGCTTGTCCTTCCTTTCAAATGTCGGTGGAGACCTAGTTGTAGATTATCCAAATATCGAAGCCAGTCAGGTTAAGGTTAATGGCAAATCTGTCAAAGCAACTGTTCTTAAAGATGGCCGCATTCAACTGGCAACACAAAAAGGTGATGTCATTACCTTTGAACATTTCCCTGGTCGTGTAACCAGTCTGACAGCAGTTAGACAAAATGGCGTCACTGCCGAACTTACCTTCAACCAAGTAGAAGGCGCTACCCACTATGTTATCCAAAGACAAGTGAAAGACGAATCTGGCCAAACTTCTGCAAGCAGAGAATTTGTGACCAATCAAACCCATTTTATCGACCGTTCACTCGATCCTCAACTCGCCTACACTTATACTGTTAAGGCTATGCTGGGTAATGTTTCTACACAGGTATCCGAAAAGGCCAATGTCGAAACCTATAACCAATTGATGGATGACCGTGATAGCCGAATCCAATACGGTTCTGCATTTGGAAACTGGGCAGACTCAGAATTATTTGGAGGAACAGAGAAGTTTGCCGACCTTTCACTAGGTAACTATACAGATAAAGATGCGACAGCAACCATTCCTTTCAATGGTGTTGGCATTGAAATCTATGGTCTCAAATCATCTGAATTGGGAATCGCTGAAGTCAAGATCGATGGTAAATCAGTCGGTGAACTGGACTTCTATACTGCAGGTGCAACTGAAAAAGGTAGCCTTATCGGTCGCTTCACAGGATTGTCAGATGGTGCTCATGTGATGACTATCACTGTAAAACAAGAGCATAAACACCGTGGCAGTGAACGTTCCAAAATTTCCTTAGACTACTTTAAAGTTTTACCGGGACAAGGAACAACCATTGAAAAAATGGATGACCGCGACCCTCGCATTCAATACGGATCTCAATTCAAAGATTGGAGCGATACTGAATTATATAAGAGCACAGAAAAATATGCGGACATCAATAACGCCGACCCAAGTACTGCTTCAGAAGCTCAAGCAACCATTCCATTTACTGGAACAGGTATTCGAATTTACGGACTTAAAACATCCGCTCTCGGAAAAGCTCTCGTGACACTGGATGGAAAAGAAATGCCAAGTCTAGACTTCTACACTGCTGGCGCTACCCAAAAGGCAACCTTAATTGGAGAATTTACTAATCTGACCGACGGTAATCATATTTTGACATTGAAAGTTGATCCAAATTCATCAGCAGGTCGCAAGAAAATTTCTCTAGATTCATTTGATGTGATTAAGGCTCCAGCTGTAAGCTTGGATAGTCCAAGTATCGCACCACTTAAGGAAGGGGATAAAAACATCTCTTTAACTCTTCCAGCTGGAGATTGGGAAGCCATCGCTGTGACCTTCCCAGGCATCAAAGATCCACTCGTTTTACGCAGGATAGACGATAATCATCTAGTTACGACTGGAGATCAGACTGTCTTATCAATTCAAGATAATCAGGTACAAATCCCTATCCCTGACGAAACCAATCGAAAAATTGGAAATGCGATAGAAGCTTATTCTATCCAGGGAAATACAACAAGCAGTCCTGTAGTAGCTGTCTTTACCAAAAAGGATGAGAAGAAGGTTGAGAATCAGCAACCAACTACAAGCAAGGGAGATGACCCTGCTCCTATTGTAGAAATTCCTGAATACACTAAGCCTATCGGCACAGCAGGACTAGAACAACCACCTACTGTTTCTATCCCTGAATACACTCAACCTATCGGCACAGCTGGACAAGAACAGCCACCTACCGTTTCTATTCCTGAGTACACTGAGCCTATCGGAACAGCGGGACAGGAACAACCGCCTACTGTTTCTATCCCTGAGTACACTAAACCTATCGGAACGGCTGGACAGGAACAACCGCCTGTAGTAAATATTCCTGAGTACACTCAACCTATCGGCACAGCAGGACTAGAACAACCGCCTACTGTTTCTATCCCTGAGTACACTCAACCTGTCGGGACAGCGGGACAAGAACAAGCTCCTACTGTTTCTGTTCCTAAATATAAACTTCGTGTCTTAAAGGATGAAAAGACTAAAGTTGAAATTATTGGAGGAGCGACTGACTTAGAGGGAATTTCTCACATTTCTAGCAGACGTGTATTAGCTCAAGAACTATTTGGTAAGACCTATGATGCTTACGATCTTCACCTTAAAAATTCAACAGACCAGAGTTTACAACCAAAAGGAACTGTCTTGGTCCGCTTGCCTATTTCCTCAGCTGTCGAAAATGTCTACTACCTAACTCCATCAAAAGAGTTACAGCCACTCGATTTTACTATTCGCGAGGGAATGGCAGAATTTACGACTAGCCATTTCAGTACCTATGCAGTCGTTTATCGAGCTAATGGAGCATCAACTACTGCAAATCAAAAACCAAGTGAAACAGATATCAAACCATTAGCCAACAGCTCTAAGCAAGTTTCATCTAGTCCAGACCTTGTCCAATCGGCAAATCATTCTCCTAAAGAACAACTTCCAGCTACTGGTGAAACATCCAATCCACTACTATTCTTGTCAGGATTGAGTCTAGTCCTAACAGCGACTTTTCTACTTAAGAGTAAGAAGGATGAAACCAACTAACTTTTAACCACACAAAAACCAGGATGAAGATAAGCTTCATCCTGGTTTCTTTTATCAATAAAAGATTATTTTTTTACAGTAGGTATAAAATTGCTAGGGTCAAGAGACTTGCTAGGAGTCCCACTCCCCAAAAGAAGAAGTCGACCTTCCACTCGCTCCAAGGACTTCCCTTACCAGACAATCCTCCAAGCTCAAAATGATGATGCACAGGCGTCATACGAAAAATACGTTTACCACCTGTCAGTTTGAAATAACTGACTTGCATCATAACCGAAGTTGTTTCAAAGACATAAACAATTCCGATAATCAAGAGAGTCCATTCTTGGTGGAGGGCCATAGAGATAGCTGCCAGCATTCCACCTAAGGCCAAGCTTCCCACATCCCCCATAAAGACTTTAGCAGGCTTATGGTTAAAGACGAAGAAACCAAGCAAACCACCAATCATGGCAAGAATCACTAGAAGGATATCCATCTGACCTTGCACATAGGCAATAACTCCATAGGCAGACAAGCTAATCACAACGGAAATACTAGCTAGACCGTCAATACCATCTGTCAAGTTGACTGCGTTTGAAAAACCGACTAGCCAGAAAAGAGCGAAGATAATATAGAAAATCCCTAAATGAACTTGGTAGCCAAAGACAGAGAGCATATCGCCCCCACGCTCATAAAAAAGGTAGAAAATGACGCCACCTAGCAGCTGAAGAGCCAATTTCTGTTTGGGGTTTAGCCCCTCATTGATCTTTCGGAAGACCTTGAGGAAGTCATCTAAAAAACCAACCAAACCATACAAGACCAAAATAAACAAAACCATACCAACATTATTGGTCAATTGTTTTGAAAAAAGAGCGACGAGGAAACTCACCACAACTGCAGCAATGAGGAAAACAAGCCCCCCCATTGTAGGAGTCCCAGCTTTTGCCTGGTGCTGTTTGACATCCTCATGCATCTGCTGGCCTGTAATTTGCGCCTTTCTATAAAATTGGATAAAGGCCGGAATTCCTACTAAAGTTAGTAAAAATGTCACAATTCCAGCACTGATGGAAATAAACATATTAGTCTCCTAAAGTTAATTTAATTTTTTTAATGTTTTTGATAGCTGTATTGGTCCGAACGTCTTGCTTTTGGACGACGGAACCTGAACCTTCAAATTCTAGCTCAATATCCAACCATTTAGCAAAGGCCTCAGCAGTCTCTTTTTTCCAGCCATACATATCTGGAATTTCTTCTACCTTATCCGATAAAAGGAGAACTTGTTGGTTTGGTGCAAGATTTTTTCCTTCTTCTACAGAAGTCTCTTTAATCTTTGTTCCAGTACCAACAACGATTGGTTGCACAATATTTCGACGTAAGGCTTCCGCCAAATCACCAGGTGAAATATCCTTGATGCTAGGCATTGCATACGAAGATTCTGTCGTCACTTGATCTAAATTCTTAGCTGGAGATTGAAGGTTCAGAGATTCTTTCATCGCTGAAGCCCGCTCCAAGATTGGATTGGAAAACTCTCCCAACTGGGCAGCTGAATAATGCTCAGGCTGTTGAACCGTTACATACAAGATAAAATCAGGATTTTCAGCAGGATTCATAGTCACAACTGAGAAAATATAATTGGTAGAACCAACCAAGTATCCTCCATTTTTCTCATCAGCGATTTGAGCCGTACCGGATTTAACTGCTACATTTTGTCCAGGAACTGTTATAATTGGCTTTCCTGTGTAGTGATTATACATAGTTCCATATAGAGGGTCCGTCCCAACTAATATCATGTTAGTACGAGTCAAGCTTGCTGCATCTTCAGATACAGGTTTTCCTACAATCTCTTTTTGAGACTTTCGTACAGACTGATTGTTAGTATCATAAATAGCACTTATAAATTTTGGCTCCAGCATAACTCCATCATTAGCAATAGCTGTAAAGGCACGAAGCATTTGTGTTTGTGTTACTGAAATCCCTTGCCCAAATGAGCTTTGAGCAATATTGACAATATTATCAGCTGGAAGTTGACCAGCGTATTCATCTGTCAAGCCAAAGCGAGTTGGGACCCCAAATTTAAAGCGGTTTAGATAATCCAACCAAGTAGCATCTCCCATTTTTTGTTCAAGTAGACTCATTCCAACATTACTGGAGTGAGCGAAACCTTGTGAGAAAGTCATCATCCTACCAGTCGTCAAACCATCATTAACATCCCAATCTCGAATCGTCGCATCCGCTATTTTTAATTCACTGCTATTGAAGTATTCTCCACTTGGGAAGGTATTATTATCAATAGAAGAAGCTAACGTCATAACCTTCATGGTTGATCCTGGTTCATAGTTACTTTGATAAAGAATGTCACGCCAAACAAAGTCCTCAGTGATTCCTTCTTTAGTATCTGCATTAAAGGTAGGTCGTTGGGTGGTAGCGAGAATTTCACCGGTCTTTGCACTGACCAAGGTCGCGGTCATATACTTACCTTTTACTTTTTCTAGAAAGGCATCCATCTGAGTTTCCATGAAAGATTGTAGCGGACTAGACAATGTTGTATAAACATCCTTGCCATCCACAGTTTGTTGCGATACCAGTTCTGTACCTGGTACGATATTTCCTACACGGTCTTTTTCATAGGTAATAATACCGTCTGTCCCAGCAAGAATGGTATTTAAAGAACTCTCCAAACCAGAAGTCCCTAACAAACTCTTACTACCATCCTCATTTTCATGAAGTTGGGCTAAGCCAATAAAGCTAGAAGCAAATTGTCCATTTGGATAGCTTCTGTTAGGGCTAGTTGTAAAGTCAATCCCTTCCACACTAGCATCTTTCAAATCTTTTTTAATAGCCATCATATTGGCATAGGTAATCCCATTTCCTTTTGCACCAAAGGAAACTTGGGTCAGATTTGGTTGAGCTAATTGCTCTTTCACATAAGCTTCATCCATGTCTAAATACTTATGGAAGACTTCAGCTACCTTATTAAACTGCGAATCCTCTACATAAAGAATTTTTCCGGTTGCTGACTTGTATTTTTTATCAATAACAGCATAGACGTTATAGGAAGTCGCATCTTCAGCAATAGGCACTCCATTTCGGTCATAGATAGTCCCACGTTTGGCAGGAACTGTTCGGGTTGTTTGGTGAACCTTTTTAGCCTCTTTTACCAAGTCAGTACCAAATATATTACCTTTTGCGATAATATAAGCAAAATTGGCCAAAAAGAGGCCGAAAAGGGCAACAGCTAAAAAGCTGAGGTACTTGCCAACTATCCTACGGTTTTTTGCTGGAGACTTACGATTTTTTATCGCAAATCGGGTTATTTTTTCTGTCCATTTCATATCTTACTCCGCTGTTCGGATATTTTCATTATTCAATTTCAAATCTTTTTTATCTGCAATTTCTTTCAAGCGCTCGGAACGAATCAATTCATTCACTTCCTGCTTAGCATCATCCAGCTCTGTCTTCTTTTCCTCTATCTGCGCATTGATTTTTGTTAAATCACTTTGCACTTGCAAGAGTCGTGTCTGCATAAAGATGATACTCACTGCTAAAACGAGAGCCGTAAAAGCGATGGAAAGATAAAAAGCCTTCTCCACACGTGAGAATTTTTTTATACGATTCTGCAAGAATTGACTGGTTGTTTCTTTCTTATCTACCATTTTTTCCTCTTACTTGTGAATTTTTCTGGCCACGCGCAACTTAGCTGAGTGCGAGCGGTTATTGGCTTCTAATTCTTCTGCACTTGGCAAGATTGGCTTACGGGACACCAATTCCATCTTAGGCTTGAGATCATCTGGGATGAAAGGCAAACCTTTTGGAACTTCAACCGTTGAAGCTTCCTTGAACAATTGCTTGGTCAAGCGGTCTTCTAGTGAATGGAAGGTAATCACTGAGATTCTACCATCTAGAGCTAACATATCCATAGCCTGCTGGATAGATTCATCTGCAGCTCCCAGTTCATCATTGACTTCAATCCGAATAGCTTGGAAAATCTGCTTGGCAGGATGGCCCTTCTTCTTGAGCTCCTTAGCAGGCTTAGCCGACTTGATGATCTCTGCCAACTCAGTCGTTGTCTCGATTGGCTTGACTTCACGTGCTTGTTCAATCTTACGCGCGATCTGTTTAGAGAATTTGTCCTCGCCATATTTGAAGAAAATACGAACCAAGTCATGATAGTCATAATGGTTCACCACTTCATAGGCTGTCAGACTAGCTTCCTGATTCATCCGCATGTCCAGTGGCGCATCCTTTTTATAAGAAAAACCACGCTCACGCTGGTCCAATTGAGGACTAGACACTCCCAAGTCATAACAAATTCCATCAATTTCCTGAACACCAGCTTCGTGCAAACGTGCCTGTAAATGACGGAAGTTATCCTTGATAAAGGTCACCATCCCCTTTTCAATGTAAGGTGCCAAGCGTTTTTGCGCATTATCAATGGCATTCTGGTCCTGGTCAAAGGCATAGAGATGGCCTTTTTCACTTAATTTACTTAATAAATATTCGCTATGGCCTGCTCCACCCAAGGTCGCATCAACGTAAACACCGTCAGGTTTCACATCAAGCATATCAATCGTTTCGTGGAGTAAGACCGTTACATGATGAAATTCTTTTGTCATATCTTATCTATTTTACCACAAATCCGACTAGCTTGCACTAGTCAGACAAATAGGTCAAAAACAAGTAAGATTTCTTTAAGAAATATGTCAAATATGCTTGACATTCGCTCTATAGAAGAATATAATATAGTCAAATATATACGACACAAATCAGAAAGGAGAACATATGAATCGTGTGAAAGAATTTCGCAAGGAACTGGGCATTTCCCAGCTCGAACTCGCCAAGGATATCGGTGTCTCGAGACAAACCATCAATATGATTGAAAACGACAAGTACAACCCAACCCTGGAACTTTGTCTCAATCTCGCCCGCAGCCTCCAAACTGACCTCAACAGTCTCTTTTGGGAGGAAGATTTTTAAAAAAGGAGCCAACTTATGAAAAAAGAAACCTTCACTGAAAAACTCATCAAACGCACATACGGCATTTCTGGTCCCCTTGACGAATACAAACGGCGTGAGGCCGATCGTATTGGGAACCAAGTCTTTATCGTTCTTTTTTATCTGATGATTTTCGGAAATCTTATTCCACTCCTTCTGGCCTATAAATACCCTCAAGAAGTGGCTCTAATCTATCCTCCTCTAATTTTAGTGATTGCCCTCATCGCTGCTGGCTATGTCACCTACCAAATGAAAAAAACAGGGATTACAGCTATTGATCCAGATATGCTGAATGAGAAAGAAAGTAAGCAACTACACCACCCAGGTCTGAAAGCAGGTTTGTTCTTTGGTCTATGGATGTTTTTTATAACTCCTCTTCTCCATATACTCATAGGTGAAAGTCCGGACTATTTTAATTCTCTTCTCACTATAAGAAATGGTGTATCAAGCATTCTCGGTTCTATCTTCTTCGGAGCGAGTATACAGTTCCTCATCTCCCGTCGCATTGCAAAAACTAAGAAAGATCAAGATGAGGATTAGGAGGTGCCCTATGAAATCACTAGTAACTTTACTTATCTATCATCTTTTGTTCAGTTCTCTGCTCATCTTCATCATCGTTTCAGGGAACTTGCCAATCTACGATATAGTCCTCCTTCCAGTCTTTGTTCCAGCACTCAACAAAGGATTGACTTATCTAAAAATCGACTCCCAAAAAACGCGCATACTCAACTTAGCACTAATCTTTATGATTCTATCCTTACCACAACTGACGCTCATTTCAAGCAATTGGAAATATTATATACTGCTAACTATCGCTATCCTTTCTTCTATTACTTATCTTTATTATCTCTATCAATTCGTAAAAGAAACAAAATAGCATCGTTCATTTAGGAGAAATCACCCATGAAAAAAGAAGACTTAACCACTCGCCTACTTCGAAATTTCTTTCATATCCAAGGCCCTTTTGATGAATGCCGTCAAGAGGTTATCTACAAGGCTTGCGCCCGTTCCATGATCCAAATCTTTTACTCTTCCTTCATTCTCTTCCTATTCTATATTTTGTTCGGAAGCTTTATAGAAATTGTTCGAAATGTTATGCCCTACATCTATTTTGGACTCATTTTGTTCATGAGTATAAAAGCTCAAAAAGCCGTCCAAGAGCTTCATCTTGAAAAGGATGACAAATCAGAAATCATCCTCAAAACCTACAGCAAAACCCAAATCAAATTCCGAAGCTGGATTGTGTTTATCGGTATTCAGATTGGCTTCTTTACCTTACTCATCTTTCATAAAGTCTTCGTTCAGCAGATGTCCCTTTCAGATTTTATGAAGTTGCTCATGCAATTCGATAAAAGTGGTCCTTTCCTGATGTATGGCCTGATTATCGGTAGCATTTTTGGAACCCTGACCTACGGATTTCTATCACTACAGGAGGAGAAAACTCCTAAAAATACCAAACAGAAGGAGAAAAGCAAGCAATGACTTCACTATACGATTTTTCAGTCTTGAACCAAGACCATCAAGAAACTCCACTAGAGACCTATCGTGGTAAGATTCTCTTGGTTGTCAACACTGCTACTGGATGTGGTTTAACGCCCCAGTACCAAGGTCTCCAAGAACTCTATGACCGCTATCAAGAACAAGGTTTTGAGATTTTAGACTTCCCTTGCAATCAGTTTATGGGACAAGCACCAGGTAGTGCAGAGGAAATAAACGCCTTCTGTAGCCTACATTATCAGACCAGCTTCCCACGTTTTTCCAAGATCAAGGTCAACGGTAAGGAAGCAGATCCTCTCTATGTTTGGTTGAAAGAACAAAAATCTGGTCCACTAGGAAAACGAATCGAATGGAATTTCGCTAAGTTTCTCATCGGTCGAGATGGGCAGGTCTTTGAACGCTTCTCTTCAAAAACAGACCCAAAACAAATTGAAGAGGCGATACAAAAATTACTCTGACTTTTTTTGAATACATTCTTTCATTCAGTTTAATTCTTGAAAGGATGTATTTTTCTTTAAAAAGTGAAAGAATTTCTTTAAATTAGGTTTACTTTCTCTATTGCATTTCTTGGAATAATTTAGTATATTTGTTATATTAAAGCTTTTTAGGTCATTTTAAAGATTAAGATGGCAATTTAAATTTTTTCACCTCAAAATGAAAGCGCTTAAACAGAGGGGGTAATTAGTCTCAAACTATTGCACAAAATCTAACTATCGCTAAAGAAAATCGTTTCCAAGTCATACTTGGGCTCAGACAGTAGCTGACTGTCTTGATTCAAACTAGGAGTACATTATGAATCGATACCTTTTTGAAAAAGAGCAAACTTTTAGCATCAGAAAATTAACCGTTGGAGTTGCTTCGGTTATGGTCGGACTCGCTTTTTTTGCATCTGGTACAGCACTAGCTGACGAAGCAAAAATTGAAGCTACAAGCTCTCAACCAAATGTAGAAAAATTGGCCGAAGTTGAAAAAACCAAACCAGAAGTCAAAAATGAAAGTCCTGTAATTTCTACACCTCAAGAGTCAGAGAAAGCAGAGAAAGCAGAAAAAACTGTTAAACCAGTAGAAGAGAAGACTGTAGCAGAAACTAAAACTACTGACTTGCTTCCTGAAGAAATCCACGATCAAGCTTATCCTGATGCACCCGTGAAAAACATAGATACTTCAGCAATCGTAGACAAGAAGGATAGTCCTAAAGTTGAGACAGAAAGCATTCTAAAAAACAAGGAAGAACTTCCAAAAGAAGCTGAAAATGGTAATCGTGCAATTATCAACGGTGGTCTAGATTTGAAGCACGTCCCTTATGAAGGACAACCTGCTACTGCTGCTAGTATGATTTACACTATTTACAATGGTGGTTCCCAACGCTATATCGTGTCTGGTTCTGGTATTTTTGTGGCACCAAATGTCATCTTGACTGTTGCCCACAACTTTTTAGAATCAAACCGTGATACAAAAGAAGGACATATTCGAGGCGGAGATTCTGCTAAGTTTTACTATAACCTCGGTTCTAATTCTGCTGTTCGCAATTCTCAACCTGTAACGGGTAATACTACTCTTTTCAAAGAAGAAGATATTCATTTTTGGAACAAGAAAGAATTTGGAAAAGGATATCAAAATGACTTGGCTGCTGTTGTAGCACCTGTTCCTCTTCAAATCGCTAGTCCAAATAAAGCTGCTACCTTTGTTCCCTTGGCAGAAAATAAAACCTATCAACCTGGGGACCCTGTTAGCACGATTGGATATCCAACTGATTCAAGCTCACCTGAGCTCAAAAAACCAATTGTAGCTGGTCAACTTTACAAGGCTGATGGTGTCGTGAAATCTGTTGATAATTATGATGATAAAGGCTCAAAAGGCATCACCTATCATATGACTTCTGTTTCAGGCCTTTCAGGTGCTGGTATTATCAACGGTGATGGTAAAGTAGTCGGTGTTCACCAACACGGCACAATTGAAAACGGCATCCCTGACAAAGACCGCTTCGGTGGCGGAATCGTCCTCTCACCCGAGCAAGTAAAATGGGTAAAAGATATTATCGCTAAATATGGTGTCAAAGGTTGGTACCAAGGTGATAATGGGAAACGATATTACTTTACTCCTGAAGGAGAAATGTTCAGAAATAAAACTGCTGTTATTGGCGAAAATCAATATTCTTTCGATGAAAATGGTGTTGCGACACTCATTAAAGGAATCGATTACGGACGTGTAGTTGTTCAACACGTAGATGAAACTGGTAATCCAATCAAAACTGATGATACTTTTGTTGAAAAAACTGAAGTTGGAACAGCTTTTGATTATAACTTCAAAAAAGAAATCGCTAAGACTGACTTCTATACAAAAAATCAAGAGAAATACCAGATTGTCTCTATTGATGGCGTCGAAATCAACAAACAACTCAAAGATGAGTGGACCTACAACGTCGTCAGCAAAACAGCTCCAGGAACACGGGTCATCAAGGTGGTTTATAAAGTGAATAAAGGTTCATTTGCCATTCATTATCGTTTGAAAGGCTCAGAGCAAGAATTAGCAGATGTTGTTACTGATAATAATGACGGAAAAGAATACGATGTTTCATTTGTAAACACTTTTGAAGCAAAAGAAATCGCAGGCTACCGCGCAATCACTCCACGCTTAGAAGCCAGCATCCAGCACAAGGGTGTGAATGATGTTGTCTTTGAATACGAAAAAATCTCTGATAACTCTAATCCGACTTCAACTGTTTTACCTGCTGCTCATCCAGAAGATAAAGAAACAGAAATTGGAAATCACGGTCCCCTTCCAAGCAAGGCTCAACTTGATTATCACAAGGAAGAATTAGCTGCCTTTATCCACTATGGTATGAATACTTATACTAATTCTGAGTGGGGACATGGAAATGAAGACCCTAAAAACTTCAATCCAACTAACTTAGATACAGATCAATGGATCCGTACTCTAAAGGAAACTGGCTTTAAACGAACTATTATGGTTGTCAAACACCACGATGGTTTCGTTATTTACCCATCTAAATATACAAATCATACCGTAGCTGCAAGTCCATGGAAAGATGGAAAGGGTGACCTTTTAGAAGAAATCTCTAAATCGGCTACTAAATACGATATGAACATGGGTGTTTACCTATCACCATGGGATGTTAATAGCCCTAAATATAAGGTAGCTACTCAAAAAGAATACAACGAATACTACCTCAATCAACTAAAAGAAATCCTTGGTAATCCAAAATACGGTAATAAGGGTAAATTTATCGAAGTTTGGATGGATGGAGCACGCGGTAGCGGTGCCCAAAAAGTAACCTACACTTTTGATGAGTGGTTCAAATACATCAAGGAAGCTGAAGGAGATATCGCTATCTTCTCTGCCGAACCAACAAGTATCCGTTGGATTGGAAATGAGCGTGGTATCGCCGGTGACCCTGTATGGCATAAGGTCAAGAAAGCAAACATCACCGAAAATGTTAAGAACGAATACCTTAACCACGGTGACCCTGACGGAGATATGTACTCTGTAGGAGAAGCAGATGTTTCCATCCGCTCTGGCTGGTTCTACCACGATAACCAGCAACCAAAATCCCTCAAAGAATTGATGGATATCTACTTCAAGTCTGTTGGTCGTGGAACGCCACTTCTTCTCAACATTCCACCAAACAAAGAAGGTAAATTCGCAGATGCTGACGTGGCTCGCTTGAAAGAATTCAAAGCGACTCTAGATCAAATGTATGCGACTGACTTTGCCAAAGGTGCAACTGTAACAGCAAGTTCGACTCGTCAGAACCATCTCTACAAGGAAAGCCACCTGACTGATGGTAAAGACGATACCAGCTGGGCACTTTCAAATGATGCTACAACTGGTAGTTTCACAGTTGATTTAGGACAAAAGAGACGCTTTGACGTTGTTGAACTAAAAGAAGATATTGCTAAAGGACAACGTATTTCTGGATTCAAAATTGAAGTCGAAATCAACGGACGCTGGGTTCCATATGGTGAAGGTTCAACCGTAGGCTATCGTCGTTTGATCCAAGGTCAACCTGTAGAAGCACAAAAAATCCGAGTTACGATTACTGGCTCACAAGCCACACCAATCCTAACCAACTTCTCAGTCTATAAAACTCCAAGCACTATCGAAAAGAATGATGGATATCCTCTTGGACTAGAATACCACTCAAATACAACAGCTGACAAAGAAGGTACAACTTGGTACAACGAGTCAGAAGGTATTCGCGGTACTTCTATGTGGACCAACAAGAAAGACGCCAAAGTCACCTATCGTTTCACAGGAACCAAGGCTTACGTCGTATCAACAGTAGATCCAAGCCATGGTGAAATGTCTGTATACGTGGATGGTCAAAAAGTTGCAGATGTACAAACCAAGAACAGTAGCCGTAAACGTAGCCAAAAAGTTTACGAAACTGGTGATTTAGCACCTGGAGAACACACTATTACTCTCGTTAACAAAACAGGTGAACCTATTGCTACAGAAGGAATCTACACTCTAAACAATAACAGCAAGGGTATGTTTGAACTTGAGTCTACTAACTACGAAGTCGAAAAAGGAAAACCAGTCACTGTTAAAATTAAACGTGTCGGTGGAAGCAAGGGAACTGCTACTGTTCGCTTCATCACAGAACCTGGAACTGGTGTTCACGGTAAAGTTTACCAAGATACAACTCAAGATGTGACTTTTGAAGATGGAGAAACAGAAAAGACTGTTACCATCCCAACGATTGACTTTACAGAACAAGCCGACTCTATCTTTGACTTCAAAGCCAAGCTCACTTCTGTCACTGATGGTGCCCTGCTCGGTTTTGCTACCGATGCAACCATCCAAGTGATGAAAGCTGAATTGCTGATCAAGGATCAAACAAGTTATGATGACCAAGCTAGTCAGTTGGATTACAGTCCTGGCTGGCACCATGAAACCAATTCGGCAGACAAGTACCAAAAAACGGAGTCTTGGGCTTCCTTTGGTCGCTTAACTGATGAACAAAAGAAAAAGACAACTGTCACAGCCTACTTCTACGGTACTGGACTTGATATCAAGGGCTATGTTGATCCAAATCATGGTATCTACAAAGTCTTCCTAGATGGCAAAGAAGTTCCTTACCAAGATGGCATGGGAAATGCGTCGACTATTGAGGGCAAGAAATACTTTAGCGGTCACGCTGCTCAACGCCAAGGCAATCAAACTCTGGTTAGCCTAAAAGGTCTTGATGAAAACTTGCACGCAGTCACCCTTCAACTAGATCCTGATCGAAACGATTTGTCTCGAAACATCGGTATCCAGGTGGATCAATTCATCACTCGTGGTGAAGGAAGCGAACTCTACAGCAAAACACAAATCCTTCAATCTCTCTCTAAATGGAAAGACGACTTATCTAACTTTGATCCAAGTGGTTTGAAAAATACAGCAACTGCACGTCAAGCATTTAAGTCTAATCTTGATAAACTCACTGCACAATTAAGTTCTGATACGGTAAATGTACAAGATGTGATGTCAACAGTCACTACTTTGCAAGATATTCTTAGCAAAGACGAAAATTACCAAAAACCTGGAGACGAAACAAGTCCAGAACAACCAGTTGAACCAAAACAACCTGAACAGCCGGAAATCAATTATGATAAGGCTATGGCTAGCTTGACTGAAGCTATCGAGAAAAAAGTGGCTGAACTTGGTACTAACAACGATGCTAAGAAGAAATTAGTTGAAATTACTGATAAAGCAATCGCAGCTATCCAAGAAGCGAAGACTCAAGAAGACGTCAACAAAGCTCTCAATAACGCTCTTGAACAGATCAAGCAATTGCAACCTAGCCAACCAGAACAACCGGTTGAACCGAAACAACCGGAACAGCCGGAAATCAATTATGATAAGGCTATGGCTAGCCTGACTGAAGCTATCGAGAAAAAAGTTGCTGAGCTTGGTGCCAACAACGATGCTAAGAAGAAATTAGTTGAAATTACTGACAAAGCAATCGCAGCTATTCAAGAGGCTAAAACTCAAGAAGACGTCAATAAAGCTCTCAATAACGCTCTTGAACAAATCAAGCAATTGCAACCTAGCCAACCAGGACAACCGGTTGAACCGAAACAACCTGAAAAACCAATTACTTCTTCAAGTCCTGAAGAAGGAGTTAAAGAGCTTACCTTCCAACTCCCAAGTTTGGATATTGTTAAGAAGGCAGTACCATTCAAGACTATCCGTCGCGAAAATCCACAATTAGACAAAGGGAAAGAACAAGTTCTAGCAGAAGGGAAAGATGGTGCTATAATCGAGTATATCGAAGTAGATGGCAGCAATCGTAAGGTAGTTCAAATCGAATCAACTCCAGCTCTAGACCGAGTGATTGAAGTTGGGACTAAACAAAGTTCTGTAGGAACAGATACTCCACCAGTTGTGACTCTTCCTGAGTACCTTCTACCAAAAGAACCTGAAAAACCAATTACTTCTTCAAGTCCTGAAGAAGGAGTTAAGGACCTTGTCTTTAAACTTCCAAGTTTGGATATTGTCAAGAAGGCAGTACCATTCAAGACTATCCGTCATGAAAATCCAAACTTAGATAAAGGAAAAGAGAAAGTTCTAGCAGAAGGGAAAGATGGTGCTATAATCGAGTATGTCGAAGTAGATGGCAGCAATCGCAAGGTAGTCCAAACCAAATCAACTCCAGCTCTAGATAGAGTGATTGAAGTCGGAACTAAACAAAGTTCTGTAGGAACAGAGGCACCACCAGTTGTGACTCTCCCTGAGTATGTTCTACCTAGAGAAACTGAAAAACCAGCTCCTGCAGTTGTAACAGAAGATTCACCAAGAAAAGATGAAAAAGCACCTGTTGCTACTACAGTTAAACAAGACAAGGAAAAACAACTCCCAGAAACTGGAGAGCAAGAAGCAAATGCCTTCTTATTCTTGGCTGCTATTACTTCAGTATTGTCTCTACTTATCTTCCAAAAGAATTTCAAAGACTAATTAAAATCTTTACTTAATTCTTTTCAATGATTCTAGTTCCCCCAAAGAGAAGACCAGCCGGTCTTCTCTTTTTCTATCTACAAATTAAAAAGCATCCATAAATTTCTATGGATGTCTTAGTATCTATAAAACAGAATGATTATTTGGGATAAGTATTTTCAAATTCAACAACAATTTCAAGTAAACGATTATCTAAAAAAGATAGGGCTTCTTGTCTAATCTCATCAGAAAGACCATAATAAGCTTCTGCAATTCCTCCGCAGATAGCTGAAATGATGTACACCAGAGAACGAGCTCATCTCCTACCAAATCTACTGGCCACTATTTTTAATCCCAGCATATACATAGGTCCTATTTCTAGGACACGCTTTTTCCGTTACCACCCTAAAATAAAAACGATGCTCCCGCCCATCCTTGGCATTTTCCTTGTTTAAAACAAAGTAGTTTTTCTGATTCATCGCCATGGTTCGTAGGATGTCATCAATCAAGAAAGTCAAGGGTACGTTCATGGCAGAGTATTTTTGAAAATCCTCTTCAAAATGAATATAGTTATCTGAAAAGTAATCCATCTGCAGTTTGTTTTCATACAACTCTTTTCTAGTCATAAACTCCCTCCTCCCACAGCCGAATTTCGAGGATATCTGCAACCTCTATCAACCTATATCCCTCGCTTGTCCTAATAGATAGAGTCTGAGGCGATAACTCTCTCACCACACCGATGATAGTGGTTTTCTGCTTCTTTTCCTTTAGCACAAAACTTCCCCTAAGTTGGCCAACATAAAGCTGAGAAAGCAAGTGCAACTTCTCATCTGGAGTCAAATCCGTCGAAAAATCAACACGGCTTTTTTCTTCACTGAGCGAACTGGTGTGTTCTGAAAGGTAAAATCCCATCCACTTCTGCATACCTGGATCTTGATAATCTCGCGCGGATTGAAAAGGTAAATAAGAACGATCAATCATTTTAATCCATCTAATCCTCCAGCAGAATGTCCCCCAATCAGCTTGCTTCTGGCAAGACTCCTAGAGGCTTCTTCCAGTGCATTGGCCTTTAAGAGAGAAGTGAAACCAAATTGTTCCCGAATGGAGTCAATGGCCGTCTGGAGCCTTTCCTCTTTTTCTAACTTGTCAACATCATCAAAGAGGGAAATCAAACCAAAGGACTCATCCACAAATCCTGAATAGTTGACTCCGATACTTCTGACCGCTCCAGAAGTGTATTTGTTATGAAATAGCTTCAAAACATGGTCTGTTAAAATAGCTGTATTATTGGTCGGTTCGATCTTCATTTGTGTGTGAATAGATTGCCGGATCTCCTGTTTAGAGAAACCGACATAGATAGAGACAAGGGTTGTTTTCTTGCCCGCCCTTCTCAATCTAATAGCCACCTGCTCCGCCATTTCTCGAAGAATAATTTCGATGTCTCGTAGCTTCACGTAGTCTCTCGGCAAAATTTGAGAATTCCCCAAGCCCTTGGATTTGGCTTTATAGGGCTTATGAACATTACTTTCATCAATCCCGTTAGCATGAAACCACAAACGAAGACCAGCCTGACCCAGAACTTTCTTTAGCTGGTCGGGATTGCTGGTTGCCAATTCCTTGATGGAAAAAATTCCCAGAGCATGCAAGCGTTTCTCCATCCGCCTGCCAATACCCCAAAAGTCTGTCATCTGGGGAATGGCCCAGACCTTCTCTTCCACATCCTGGTAAGACCAGTTAGCCCTCATGGTCGGAGTGTGCTTGGCCTCATTATCCAGAGCCAACTTGGCCAGTAAGGGATTGGCATTGGACATGCCTACTGTAGAGTAAATCCCTGTCTGCCTCCAAATATCCCTCTGAATACGAGCAGAAAGCAGATCCAACTTGTCTTTACGGGATAGACTCTTATCTGGGATGAAATAGTTAAGCGAACTAGTCAGGTCAATAAAGCCCTCATCAATCGAGTAAGGATAAATATCATCTGGACTGCCATAATTCTGAAAGATTCGCTGAATTTCCATATTGACTGCGATGTACTCATCCATCCTGGGTGGCACAATCAAGGTCACTTGACCCCAATCTTCGATATAACGAACATAGTCTGAGTCGGTCGGCAACCCTTGCTTTCGAGCATTGTAATAGGAAAATTTACGTGTTTTGATGTCAAAAGGCAAATCATAGGCCCGACCAACATTTGACTTGCCAAAAATCTTCTTAAACAAGGGAGAGGAGGCTAGGATAAGACCAGTGGAATTATCCGCGCGACTCATGACACAAAGCGAGGTTTTCAGCGGATGTAAGCCCCTTTTCACGCACTCAACACTGGCATAAAAGGATTTCATATCGACAAAGGCAATGTCACTTTTGTGCTCTCTGGAATAATCAAAGTAGCCCATAGTCTAGCCCTCCATCGGCACAAAGTTCCCAACGATAATCCCCACAATCCGAGGATCTTCTTCATAGGAGATGAAAATATCCTTGTATTTAGGATTGATAGAAACCAGACGCAGGCCAGCTTCCTCCCTATAGACCCGTTTGATATAGGTCTGGTTGTTACAAACCACTGCATAGACCGCCCCGTCATAGTCAAATCCTGTCTCTCGAATCAGTGCTACTGAACCATTTTGATATTTAGGTTCCATGGAGTCTCCAGATACCCAGGATGCAAAATCATGGGCCAACTCCTCATTAAAGTAAACCGTATCAAAATTCTGATCATCGTAGACTGAAGCTCCAATCCCCGCTGACATGCGTTCGTAGACACGGTACTCGTAGAGACGCTCTGGCATGGTTGTCACTTTCTGAGCCTGTTCCTCTTGAACCAGGTTGCGTGCATAGAGAACAACCTTCTCCTTCCCTTGCTTGGAAAGGCTATGGTATAGACGGACAATCTCAATCTGAGTGAAATAGCCTTTTGCGACTTTTAAAATGTTTTCTAGCTGGGACACCTTCTCCTTGGACGGTTCCTTGATTCCACGTTCCCAAGCCGAGTAAGCCTGGAAGCTAATCCCAAGTTGCTCTGCAATTTCCTTCTGTGTTAATTTTAACTCTTTCCTACGAGCCTTGAGTTTTTCTGGCTGATACATACTTCACCTCCTAGTATAGAACATCATCTTAAATGATTTTACTTAGAAAAACTAATCTTTAGTTGAGTCACTTTTAAAATTCAACCAATTTGGTTTAGTTTTATTATATAAAAAAAGTGAACGATTGTCCACTGGGAAAATCAAGTTTAAACAGCACCACTTATCTATTTTGAACGAAAAAGACATCCAAGAGTAAATTCTTGAATGTCTGGAAACGTTGATATAATCGTGTTGATTAACGTTTTGAGAATTGTGATGCTTTACGAGCTTTCTTAAGACCTGGTTGGGGCATCACTTATTTTATCCAATTTCAAAGTGCTTTAAAATCAACGTTTTCACGAGTTTCTGAAAGATAAAATCTCAACTAATTTTAATCAACCTCATCAAAATAAGGTAAACTTTCAATTAAAATAAGCTAAAATCGAACCAGAATATCATAAGTTTACCTTATTTGGTTTTTACAGACAGAAGTCAAGCAGACATTCACTACTCGTCAGTTATGACGAAAAATATTGATTTAAAGTGATTCTTAAAATTCTAAAATTAATTATATTTCAATATAAATCAACCGAATAACCATTTTTTAAATAAATTAGATTTTCGTATATATAAGAAACGCCCTAACAAAAGTTAGAGTGTTTTTTGTAGTATTCTTTTTCTTGATAATTTATAAACTTTGAAAAACTATTTCTTAGATTGTCTTAATTGTGTGTAGTATTCTAACTCATCATTGATTCTCATCACATAGAAAATGACAATCTGAAGTAACTCTAAATAATTTTGTAAATGTTCTTCTTCTTTTTTATATCCAAATTTACCATGAGAAAATTTATTTCTAATCTTTAATCCATTGCCATATTTTTTATCATCCAAAATATAAGATAAATAATTACTTTCATGTTCAGAAAAAAGATTATCTGAGTATCCACAATACCCTTTATTACAAAGGTCTTCTGCAATATCTAGTATCAATTTGTCTTTATAGTATAGACAATATGTACCTGACTTCCATAATTTATATAAAATGTTAATTTCTTGAACATTTGTAAATCTAATTACTTCATCTGATAGTTTTAAAATGTTTATATCGATTAGAGCGTTTATCGACTCCACTTGATAATCAGCAAAATCTGTAATTTTAATACCGTCTATTACATGTTTAAAAAATGTTCCGTGTTTTTTCTTTGACGGGATGAAGCTTAGGATACTTTGGTCAGAAAAAAGTGCAGAGAACAAAGCAGAATTATTAGATGTATTGTTCAATTTAATGAATTTTTTTTCGTTAAATGATTTTAATATAGCATAAGAAGAAGTACTGGATTTAATCTCTAATAAATCTTTGTTGATTTCCCCGTTTCTAACAAATAGTTCGTACTGGTCTAATATACTATCCATTTCACAAATTATCGATTTTCCTCTTTCATAATAAGAAGATTCTTTATTGGAAGCATGAAAGTGAAAGCCTTTTATATTCAACTCGGTTTCAAGATAAATATTGAAATACCATTCTACAATTTCTTCCACATCAATTTCATTCTGCTTTAAATAATCAAAATATGCCTGAAATAACAAATTATGACAAAGTTTTAATTGAGGGTGATAAGAATCATAATGAGCATTTGATTTGTGAGAAAAGTGACGAGTGAAACTAAATGTTTCTTCATTTGCAACTAACCAAGGTAATCCTGATTTATGATTAAAGAAGCCAAGGAAATAAATATAATTATTTAGTAATGTCGGAAAATCATGATGTTCATCTAGTATATTTTTGTTTAAAATAATCCCATTCTCAATAGGCTCATATAATTTATCAGAATCTAAAGGCTTGATGACAACTGATATAGAGTAATGTATCCCTTCATTAGTTTCAAAATGTTTTTCCCAGAATTCATCACTCTTTCTTTTAGCTAAAAACTTAATCTCGTCATCAAACTCATATTTGCTTAATTTTTTATACTCAACTATTGATTGTAGATAGTTAGGGTTACTATTAACTAACTGACAATAGTCTTTTGCTAAATTATTTATCTCTTCATTTGTAATACCTAATTTAATAAATAAACCATTATTAGAATCTATAAATTTTCCTGATTGATTATTCAGGAAAAATTCTATATTTCTGGACAGAGAGAGAAAATTTTCTTTGATAACTTGCGGAAATAGGTCAATCAGTTCTTTAACATTTTTAAGTGTCATTGTCTGGATATTATATTTTTTAATATAAGATTCAAACTGGGCAGCATCATCTTTATTAATTTTTCCTAAGAATAATACTAACTCCCAGAAGATATCTTTATAAAAAATGTTAATACTATCATAATCTATTTCAAAAATGTTAATTGGAAAATTCGTGGATATATCTTTATGAAATTTTGAAATTAGATGTTTGAAGTTAGAAAATTCATTTTCTGTTTTTAACAATTTTAGGATTAAATGGGTTTCTATCAAATTATTAATTTCAGTTGAAGGCTTATAAGTTTCAATGTATTCCAGAGCTATATCGTATTGATATGGTTCTATTACACTATTAGGGGCATGAAATCTTTGACTCGACATATTTTTAATATTCCTTATGTTCATTTGATGATTTTTTATCGCGTTAATATTATATAGTGTTTGGGCATACCGTTATTTAGGGCTAACTTAAATCAATTTTCATCCTTAATAAATATTTACACATAACTTGAAGATTCTAACCTCCCCTTGTCCATTGTATTGGTAAATCTTCTAAAATGCTTAGTAAGGTTATTGAATAGTCTGTTATATTTTTTTTCAAATACGATATGCAAGCTAATCGAACATCATCTTTTACTAGTGGGGCAAAATTATCAACCACTTCAATATACGAACTATGACTAGAAAGAAAATCGACTTTGTCTTGTATCTTTTTTTCCAAAGAATCAAGTATAGATTTAGCAAATTTGTCATCATCACTCTTGTATATTTTCCAATTTAAATATATCAAAAATTCTTTGCTAGGAACTGGTAAATCTATAAAATTCGGTTCCAAAATGCTTTGTTCGTATAGAAATAAATAATATGCAGAAAAATAACTGAATCGTTCTAGTTCGTGAATAAAGATATCTTTCATTAATCTTATATTTGAAGAAAAGATATTTACAACAATACCCATGTGAGAATCTATCTCGTGTTTTGCGGAAAGAGTAGGTTTATCTTTAAGTAACTCATCCGAGTAATTTAAAATAGTTTTTTCTCCCAACATTCTTAGCAAGGTAGGTGAAGTTTTTAAAATGTTATCTATTGTCATTATGCTCTCAATGCAAGTAAATCGATAAAGTTCATATTTATCAAAATCTTTATATTTTTTTCGCATACTAGATTTTGCGATATCATAAATCATATTCTTTGAAATCTTTTTCATTTCTTCCAGAGGGAAATCTTTTTTCTGAACATAATCCCTCACCTGACTAATAATGTTATCTAGAGAGTGATCTAATGATATCTTATTTTTATATAGATCTTTATTACTTCTATATCTAACTGAATCACTATGTATTGAATTTAATTTATTAAGCTTTTCTATATTTTTATTTAACTGATAGCCTTCATTATTTCGAGTATAGTATGCAAATAACGGTAGGTAATATTCAAAAAGAAAATCTAATGTTTCTGTTATCACTTCATATTCTTTATTTCTTATTGATACACCTGTCTTTGAAATACTCTCTTCAGAAATATGTAAAACTTCAATTATTTTTTTTAAGGTACTTTTATGTGGTGTACTGGTTCCATTTAACCATGGACGAACTGCTCTAGGCGTTTTTCCTGTCATTTTAGCAAGTTGCTCAACTGATATATTCTCATTTTGTAAAAAGGTATTTAACTTTTTATAATCAAAATTTTTACTTTCCATAATTTAATTATATCATTTTTTAGGAAGTTTCATTTTTTTAAAAGTTATAAAACTTCCCAAGCATTGATTTAATAATATTATTGGTAGAAAATTAAATTGTTTTTTTCAGATAAAATAGAATTATCAAGAAAAAACTTGATAAATAATTAAATAGTTCTTTTTGATGGCCATCAAATTGACGGATTGAAACTCAAAATATAGACAGTCATATTAGCTATCTATATTTTGTTAAGTCTCGCCGTTTATTTGGTGTGCTTTTTTGTGCCATTCGATTAAACTCTGTTTAGTTTCTTTCCGTCTTCGAACGCAAAGGAAGTAAAATGACATCATATAGAAAAGTGATAACAGAATTGTATTGCAAGTTACTAGGTGAAGAGCTCAAAAAAATACTTAATGAACGAGAAATATTACAAAATCAAATTGGATATGAAACAGCTGAAGGGGAAGTTGAATTATTATCCGAAACAACAGTTGGACAAATTCTAAAGGGAAAAAGAAATATTAGTTTTAATGCTTCGTTAGCTTTTCAGACCAGTTTAGATTATAAAAATCCTAGGGAATTATTTTTCCCGAGTATTGAATTCGAACTACTACTTATTGAAAATATAATATCTACAATTTTGATAGATCCTACGTTTGAAAATACTTTTTTAAAAAAGTTAATAGCAAAAAAATTTTCTAATGGCTCAAAGAAAGAAGTAGAGCAAATCATTGAAAAAAATAAAGAAATTTTTCTAAACTCCTTATCAAGCTTTATTTCAGATTTCCCAGAGGAAGAAACTTCGCATCAAATAGCTGAGAAATTAACTTATTGGTTATCCGAATTAGCCTGTCTCATACCAAAAATTTAAAAGTAGACTGTCAGGAAAACTGACAGTCTGCTTCATGAAACTACGTTAAACTAAAATTGTTCTTAGCTAAGACAAATAATCAAATACGAGGTAAATCTAATGAAAACACGCAATCGCAAAGGTGGCTACTCAGTCAATACTGCCAATAAATATATTGACAACAAGCAGGGCATTCTCTGCTTAAGTACCGAACTAGAAGCACAAATTAAATTTGAAGACGGTCAACCAACAGGGGAAATTATCGCTTATAAAGCTTGGTTCTCACAAAAAGGACTTCCGCCCTTTACCGTCAAATTTGAATCCGAAGTGGAGCTACCACCTTATATGGCATTGGTACAGTTTGATAATCTTCAAGCCTGCGAAGTTGGCTTTAACGTCTACTTCAAAGCTGACAATCTCAAGGAGGTTAAATAATGACAAATCGAGAACTAGGACAATACCTGCTCCAAAGCCTCAATATGGGACTTGGAAGCATTATGCAAGGAGAAACTAGCTATACTAACAGCTTTGACTGCAAAATTATGGAAGAAGGCTTCCTCTTTCTTCCTCGTTTGCCAGCTGGTTATATCATTGATGAGGAACTCTATCAGAAAATTTTCCTGATTGCGAATGCTGCTCTCTATCCTCGCTTCACCCTTCTCAAACAGAACTCAACCTATTTTATGGCGCTAGATACAAATGATATTCATGTCCAGCGTGGACTCTTCTTCCCTTGGAAAGCAGGCATTTCTGAACGTCTAGTGATTCCTGATTTGGAAGAATTCTCAGATAATCAAAAAGGGTATTTGATTCCTATAATGAAAAACCTTACTCTTGACTACAATAAAGTAACTTCGATGGCAATCGCAGGAAATAGTGGATCTGGTAAATCTTATGCTCTAACCTATTTTCTCAGCTTGCTCAAAAACATTTCTGACTTGATTATTGTAGATCCTAAATTTGATACGCCTAGCCGTTGGGCTCGTGAAAATGGAATTGCCGTTCTACATCCTCATAAAAATCGCTCTAAATCAGACTTTGTTTCAGAAATCAATGAGAACCTAAGCGTCTGCTTGAATCTTATTCAACAGAGACAAGAAATTCTCTATGATAAGCCAGACCATCCATTTGAACATTTGACTATCGTCATTGATGAAGTTCTGGCATTATCCGAGGGAGTCAATAAAACCATCAAGGACTCTTTCTTTTCGCTTCTATCTCAAATTGCTTTACTTGGGCGAGCTACAAAAGTCCATCTTTTTCTAGTCAGTCAGCGTTTCGACCATACATCTATTCCAATTTCTGTTCGGGAACAGTTAAATGTCTTAATTCAAATTGGTAATATCAACAAGAAGACAACACAATTTCTTTTTCCTGACCTAGACCCTGAAGGCATTGTTATCCCTATAGGAAAAGGAACTGGACTTATTCAGATTATTGATAATGAACAACCTTATCAAGTTTTACCTCTCCTTTGCCCTACCTATTATACAAAGAAAGGCATTCTGTAACCTATGAAAAAAACTTTTTTTCAAACAACCTACAACCTAAATGCAAACTTAATAGTCCTTGCCTTGTTTAGCTTTCTCTTTAAGATTGGAATCAACTTACTTATTCAAATGTTAGAAACCACCAAACTCTCTGGAATGCAAGGACTTTTTACAACAATACTAGATAAGCTGACTGCTCTTGAACATTACATTCAACTATTGTCATTCTGCCTTATTCTCGTTCCTGCTCTTTTGGTTATCATTGAGTTAGTTCAAAGATTTTTAAAAGATTCATTATGGAATTATTTCAAGTCTATTTACCAGACTTCTAGAATGAGACAATTTCTGAAACAAGATGAACAATCTGAACCAATGAATACAATTGAGAATCAGACTGTTACTCGCATCAACCCTATTTTAAAAAGCTTCAATCATTCTGTCTTAGGGTGTACGGTAGATGTAAGAAAAGAAACCGTCACTGTCTTACTTGCCATTCCAAGAACTCAACAGGCTCAGAAGTTACTGAAAGAAATGGAAGATGATATCAAGGAAGAAATTTCAAGTAGAAATCCAAACTATTATTTTTCTTCACCCCATCGAAAAGGTAATAAACTTTGGTTTACAGGAACTAAGAGATAAAGGAAAATATGGGGCTTGGCTCACATAGTGAAAGCCAAAAGCCCCGTATTTTCAAAATCATCTATTCACGTGTAATGGGGTTACTACGACCCCCATTACACCAATAATCATCAATCATAGAAAGGAAATAAATGGCTAAAGAAAAACGCTCGAACAAGTGGGCTTTTCTTCTCTATCAGGAAAGTGCCCCTGAGCATTATCTGGATGTTTTAGAGAACATGCATATCCCCTTTGTTCTCAGCCCATGGCACGACAAAGACATCAACAAGGAAACGGGAGAATTTAAAAAAGCTCACAAGCATGGAGCATTATATTTTGATTCACTCAAAAGCTATTCTCAAGTTTCTGAATTACTAGCTAAGAACCTCAATACACCTGCCCATGTAGAACCTGTTATGTCTCCTAAAGGAATGTATGACTACTTCACTCATGCAGAAAATCCTGAAAAGACTCTGTACGATATCAATGAAATTGGAACTGGATGTGGATTTGAACTAGATAAATTTCTTATTAGAAACAACAGTGACGAATTTCTTTCAATGGTAATTGATATCATAGAGGAACATAATTTTACAGAATTTAACAACTTAGTCAGATATGCTAGAAAAGAGAATCAGCAGTTGCTAGGTTTAGTTATGGATAAAACTTACTTCTTTGCAAAATATCTGGACTCACGCCGTCATTCTAGATATGGGAAGGAGGATAACGAATGCAAGTAATCCTACCAGATGAGCAGATTCATCAAATTCAACTACTACTATCCAATCTTATTCAAAAAGAAATTGAACAACAATTAGAACAAAGCAGTCTTAATAGCCCCTATCTGAACAAACAACAAGCCTGTGACTATTTAGGAATCTCCAACAATACTCTTGATTCTTGGATTCAAAAGGGACTCCCATCTATTAAAATTGGAAAAACTATTCGATTCCATGTAGATGCCATTGACCGCTGGCTAAACTCTTGCAACTAGAAAAATCTGATTTTTTGTTTTATAATGGTCATGATATTTTCTGGTTCGATAATTAAGGAGAATATCATGACTATCACTAAGACAAAAAACGGAACTTACCGCTTAAAAGTCTATATACCAATAGAAGCACGAATGCCACTTGGCATCGTAAATAATAACTATTATGATAAAAGATTCAAAACAAGAAAGGAGGCAAGGCAAGCTGAGATAGACTTGCTTACTAAGTTAAATCAAATAGAAGATAATGAGTTTACAGGACTAGCAAAAGAAGATATTCTTTTCTCAGACTTCTATAACAATATCTGGTGGGACTCTTATAAAGCAGGACAAACTACATCTACTTCTAAGCCACCAAGCAGATCAACAGTCGCTAATACCAAAACATGTTTTGAAAAACATATACTACCACTTCTTGGAAACTATACGATACAGTTTCTAAATCAAAACAAGCAGGTTATTCTAAATCTAATGACGTCTAAGGCTAATGAATATGCAAACTTCAAAACTTTACGAAGTTACGTTATTTCTATTTTTGATTGGGCAGAAGAACTTGAATATATAGAAGCTAATAAGGTTTCAAAAACTTTAAGGCGAATTAAGGCTGTCAAAAAAATTCAACTTGCAGAATCAAAACGTGATGAAGATTTATATTTAACTCATGAACAACTCCAAGAATGGTTCTCAGCATTTCAAGAAGATTTAGATAATGATAAAATAACCCTTAAAGATTATGTCCTATTTTATCTCACTTTTTTCTTAGGCGATAGAAAATCTGAAACCTATGCTCTCCAATGGAAACATATCGATTTTTTAAAATCACAGATTCAGCTAATTCAAGCTTTAGATAGATATGGACAAGTAAAATCTACTAAAGGAAATAAGAAAACTATTTTCTCTATTTCTAATGACTTACTTCAACTTCTTACTTCTTTGAAAGAACAACAAAAGTATGAACTAGCAAAGTTTGGCATCATCAGTAACCCAGAACAATTTGTTTTTACATATATTGATACAAAAGGAAACATCAACAAGCCATTACATTCTGACTATCTAAACAACAAAATGAAAAGCATCAGAAAGCGACATAAAGAGCTGGCACATGCTACACCTCATAAACTGCGACATACAGGAGCCACGCTTGCTAAACAAGCAGGAATGAGCTTAGAAGCTATCTCTGAGGCTCTAACACACAGTGACACAGGAACAACACAGATTTATGTAAATACCTCTAATGTAGTTCCTATGACAGTAGGTGAATTTGCTTTAAAGTCTCTAAAACAATAAGGTGAAAATAAGGTAAACTTTGAGGTGAACTTTTTCAAAAAACATAAAAAAAGCACCCATGAGGTAAACTCTTGAGTGCTTTGAAACGTTGATATAATCGTATTGATTAACGTTTTGAGGCAACTGACTTCGTCATGTTGCAGCCACATTTGTAAGCGACTAAAGTCGCAACAACTGTGTCAATTGCACCAATTTAGTAAGAAAGTACAAAAAGAACACCCCGAAAGGTGCTCTTTGTAAGTATAGTAATTCTCTCGAATTAACGTTTACTAAATTGTGATGCTTTACGAGCTTTCTTAAGACCTGGTTTCTTACGTTCAACTTTACGTGAGTCACGTGTAAGAAGTCCTGCGCGTTTCAATGAATCGCGGAAGTCTGGGTCTACTTGAAGAAGGGCACGAGCGATACCGTGACGGATAGCTCCTGATTGACCAGCGTATCCACCACCTACAACGTTAACGAAAACGTCGTATGAACCTGCAGTTGAAGTAACTGCGAATGGTTGGTTGATTACAAGACGAAGGTCAGCGTGTGGGATGTACTCTTCAACATCTTTTTTGTTAACAGTGATTTTACCAGTTCCTGGAACAAGGCGAACGCGTGCAACAGCGTTTTTACGACGTCCAGTACCTGCATATTGTGCTTGTGACATACTTTATTGTTCCTTTCCTTAGATAAGTCCTGAAATATCAAGAACTTCTGGTTGTTGTGCAGCGTGAGTGTGCTCAGCTCCAACAAATACTTTCAACTTCATACCTTGAGCGCGTCCAAGAGTATTGTGTGGAAGCATACCTTTAACTGATTTCTCGATCAAACGTACTGCGTTTTTAGAACGAAGTTCACCTGCAGAGATTTGTTTCAATCCACCTGGGTGGTTTGAGTGAGTGTAGTAGATTTTATCAGTTGCTTTTTTACCAGTCAATTTAACTTTTTCAGCATTGATAACAATCACAAAGTCACCTGTATCAGTGTGTGGTGTAAATGTTGGTTTGTTTTTTCCGCGAAGTACGCTAGCAACTACTGCAGAAAGACGTCCAAGTGGTACATCAGTTGCGTCAACTACGTACCATTTACGTTCAACTTGGCCTGGTTTAGCCATAAATGTTGTTTTGTTCATGATTTCTCCTATATATAGTTCGATTTTTGTTTACGGTGATGGGTGTTCCTTCCCATCGAAAAGTATTTGGAAGGTTCCGGGGCCTTTCAAATGGGGTAAACAATACCGCCTACTATCATACCAAATTTTACCCCTAAAAGTCAATAGATATGAAAAATATTTTTCTAAATCCCACTCTTTTTATCTCTAGAAAACCTCGCTTTCGCGAGGCTCTTCTATTTATAAGATAGGGCACGTTTAAAGGTTTTCAAAGGACCTAAATCATCTGTCTGCAGAACGAGACTAGCATACATACGCCCGATAAAGACTGTTGCCGTTACTGCAAAAGCAATCGTTATAGCAAGCGAAATCCAAGCTTCTAACCCATTTGCATAGCCGTTAATAGCTCTAAATGGCATGAAGAAAGTCGAAATAAAGGGAATATAAGAACCGATTTTCAAAATCAAATTGTCCCCTGCAGAGCCTAAAGCAGTAACTCCAACAAAGCCTACCATAATTACAATCATCAAAGGTGACAAGGCTTTCCCTGCATCCTCAGGGCGAGAAACCATGGAACCTAGGAAGGCTGCTAAAACTACATACATAAAGAGACTGACCAAAATAAAGAGCAAGGTATTCAGAGAGAAAGCATCTCCTAAATGATCCAAAATACCAAGCTGAGCTAGCAATGGCAAATCTTTGAAGAGCAGAATGGCAGCGAGACCACCCACGACATAGATGCCGATGTGAGTCAAAATCACGAGTAACAAGGCAAGCATACGAGCATAGAAATAATGGCTAGCTCGAATGCTAGAGAAGACCACCTCCATGATTTTAGTCCCCTTCTCACTAGCGACTTCTTGGGCAGTGACGCTCGCATAAGTAATTAAAATCATATAGAGAAAGGCTCCAACCGCTGTAGCCGCAATTGTTTGAATCATTTTTTTATTTTCCTTGGATTCATCAATTTTCTCCGTAAAGTTAACTGTTTGTTCCAAGCGTTTTTCCTGCTCTTGCGACAAATTAGCTGCCGAACGATTGAGTTGACCTTGAAGCTCATTTAACTTGCTCGTTACTCCTAGCTTAATAGCACTCTCAAGAGAAGTTTCACCATGATAGACGGCCTTGAGGACGCTGTCCTCTTGGTCAATCGTTAGGTAACCCTTGATTTTCTCATCTTTGATAGCAGCTTGGGCACTGGCTTCATCCTGATAATCAAAGTTGATACCATTGGTACCCTTAAGCCCATCTTCCACAGATGGCACAGTTGTTACTACTGCTATCTTACTATTCTTAGCCATAGAAGAGCCTTGGAGATAGCCAATTCCTCCAGAGAGACCGATAAACAAGAATGGTGAAATCACCATAAAGAAGAAACTCCACGATTTGACATGTCGAAGATAGGTTTCTTTCATTACAACCCACATATTTCTCATACTTCCACCCCTGATTCTAGTTTAAAGATTTCATCAATTGTTGGCGCTTGCTGGTCAAAGGTTGCGATGTATTGCCCCTGAGTCAAGATTGGAAAGAGTTCCCTTCCAGCGCTCTCATCCTCTAAGATCAATTTCCAACTGCCTTGTTTGGTCAAACTTACCTGCTTGACATGAGGAAGATTTTCCAATTCTTCCTTGCTTCGTTCACTTGAAACAAAGAGACGCGTTTTCCCGTATTGATTACGGACATCCTGAACTGGTCCATGCAAGACCACACGGCCATCTCGAATCATGAGAATATCGTCACAAAGCTCCTCGACATTAGTCATGACATGGTCAGAGAAGATAATGGTTGCTCCGCGCTCTTTTTCCTGAAAAATGACTTGCTTGAGCAACTCTGTATTGACTGGGTCCAAACCACTGAAAGGTTCATCCAAGATAATCAAGTCTGGTTCATGAATCAGAGTAATAATGAGCTGAATCTTCTGCTGATTTCCTTTTGACAGACTCTTGATTTTATCAGTCAGCTTCCCTTTCACTTCTAACCTCTTCATCCATTGAGGGAGTTTTTCCTTGACCTCTTTGGCATCCATGCCTTTTAGAGTTGCCAAGTAGCGAACTTGTTCAAGGACTGTCAATTTAGGCATGAGACTGCGTTCTTCAGGCAGATAGCCAATCCGAGCGTAGGTCTCCTGACGAATATCCTGACCATCCAGACTAATTTCTCCTTGGTATTCTAGGAATTTCAAAATACTGTGGAAAATCGTTGTCTTCCCAGCACCGTTTTTCCCGACTAATCCCAAAATACGACCTGGTCGCGCTTGAAAGTCAATACCAAACAAAACTTGCTTGGATCCAAAACTTTTCTCTAGACTTCTTACTTCTAGCATCTTTCACCTCCGAAATGTCTTGCACCCATTATACTCCTTTTTGATAGCCTTTACAATGATTTCTGTCCATTTTTATCATCCTCATTGTTAGTAAAAAATCTTAGGGTACTTTGAGTTATGAGTACATTATACACTGGTAAACTCCAATTTATCTTCTCTGTTCCTCAACTGTCTATTTTTAATCCTGAATTGTTATTTGAAAAGCAAAAATCCACCCCGAAGGATGGATTGATGGTTTAACGCACTTCTGCATTGACTTTTTCTTCGAGAGAAGATTGGATTTTTTCCATGTAGCGTGCGACTTCTTCGTCCGTCAAGCTATCTTCTGGATTTTGGAAAGTCAAACTATAAGCCATTGACTTCATACCAAGTCCCAATTTTTCTCCTGAGAAGACGTCAAAGAGTTTGATATCTGTCAAACGTTTCACGCCGGCAGCTTGGATAGCGTCCACAACTTCTTGGTGAGTCACTTCTGCCTTAAGGAGAAGGGCAACGTCACGGCTAACTGCTGGGAATTTGGTGATTTCCACAAATGGAGTAGCAGGTTGAAGGACCACTTCGATTGCTGAAAGGTTGAGCTCAGCTACATACGTTTCTGGAATATCGTAAGCCTTAGCAGTGACTGGATGCACTTGGCCAAGGAAACCAAGAACTTGGTCACCGAGTAAAATCATAGCTGTACGTCCTGGGTGGAGGCTAGCGATTTCAGATGTTGCCGTATAGGTTACTTGGAGGCCCAAACGAGCAAAGAGGGCCTCAAGGATTCCTTTAGCATAGAAGAAATCAACTGGAACTGCTGCTGTTTGGAAATCTTTTTCAGCAACCAAGCCTGTCAAGGCAAAGGCAAAGCTATTAATCTCATTTGGAAGTTCTTCTTTTGGATTGCCTGTTTGTTCAAAGACTTTTCCGATCTCGTAAAGGGCCAAGTTTTTGTTCTTACGAGCCACGTTGTAGGCAACAGTATCAAGAATACCTGAGATCATATTTTGACGGAGGACAGAACGGTCCACTGTCATTGGCCACATGAGTTCAGTAAGGTTACTTGGTTGAGCCGTAAACTCAACTGCTTTTTCAGGCGTTGTCAGAGCGTAGGTGATGATTTCTGTCAAACCTGCCCCTTCAGCAATGGTACGAACTTGACGGCGGAGTTTTTGTGTCGCAGTCAATTCACCAGCTGTACCATCGTCTTTTGGAAGACTAGTTGGCAAGCGGTCATAGCCATAGATACGAGCGATTTCTTCAAAGAGGTCTGCCTCGATAGTGATATCCCAGCGACGACGTGGGACGCTGACTGTAAAGCTGTCTGCATTGCCAGAAAGACCAAAGCCAAGACGACGGAAGACGTCTTCTACATCAGCGTATGAAAGCTCAGTTCCGAGGACACGGTTAACATCAGCAAGAGTTGAAGAAACTTCCACATCAGAAGTATCAAGTTCGCCCGCTGAAACGATACCTTTACGCACCGTCGCACCTGCAAGCTCTGCAATCATGCTAGCTGCCGCATCAAGAGCTTCGTTAACAGTTGCCACATTGATACCTTTTTCAAAGCGAGAAGATGACTCAGAACGAAGGTTGAGACGACCGCTTGTCTTACGGATAGATTTGCCATTGAATACTGCCGCTTCAAGGACAACACGACTAGACTTTTCAGAGATTTCTGTAGTTTGTCCACCCATGACACCTGCAAGAGCTACTGGTTTGTCTGCGACAGTGATGACTAGGTCATTCACGTCCAAGTCACGTTCTTCACCATCCAAGGTCACCAATTTTTCACCAGCACGCGCTTCACGCACACGGATGTCAGTCCCTTCAAAGGTATCCAAGTCAAAAGCATGCATTGGTTGACCAAAGTAAAGCAGGATGTAGTTGGTCACGTCCACTACGTTATTGATTGGACGGATTCCTTCATTCATGAGAAGGTTTTGCAACCATTGTGGACTTGGTGCGATAGTCACATTGTCCAAGATACGAGCGGCATAGTAAGGCGCCTTGTCTGTCTCAATGCCCACAGAAAGAGCATCTGCTGCAGCTTGGTCAGTTTCTGAAAGAGTAAATTCTTTAAAGTTGACTGCCTTGTCATAGATAGCTGCCACTTCGTGAGTCACTCCACGCATAGAAAGGGCATCCGCACGGTTGGGTGTAATAGAAAGTTCGATGATTTCATCATCCAAGTCTAGATATGAGAAGACTTCCTCACCTGGAACGGCATTTTCTGGCAAGATTTGGATGCCATCTCCGAATTCCTTAGGTACAACTGAGTCAGAAATTCCCAATTCACCAAGTGAACAGATCATCCCAAGTGACTCAAGACCGCGGATTTTCCCTTTTTTGATCTTGTAATTGTCAGCGATGCGAGCTCCTGGAAGAGCCACCATAACCTTGATACCAGCACGCACATTTGGGGCACCACAAACGATTTGACGGGCTTCTTCTTCGCCAACGTTAACCTGACAAACATGGAGGTGAGTTTCTGGCACATCTTCGCAAGACAAGACCTCACCGACGACAATTTTTGAGAGACCAGCAGCAGGTGATTCGACACCTTCTACCTCGATCCCTGTAGTTGACATTTTTTCAGCCAACTCTTGTGATGGCACAGCAATGTCCACCAATTCTTTTAACCATTTATAAGATACAAGCATAATTTAGTTCTCCAGAATGACAGTTGCCACTCTGGTTCTTTTCCTTTCCTATCATTTCAATAGAAGAATCATCTTCTTACCTTAATTTCTTTCTCAGTAACCAATCTGTATCTACTTTTTGACCAACCATAAAATGATGTTGGCTAAATTTTTCAAAACCATATCGATTATAAAACGCTTGAGCTTTTGTATTATGCTCCCAAACACCTAGCCAAGCCCAAGAAAAACTATTTTTGGTAGCAAGTTCAAGAGCGAATTCAAACAGTTGCTTACCTAGTCCAAATCCTTGGAATTTTTGTAGCACATAGAGGCGTTGAATTTCAAAAGCATCCTCTAATTCTCTCTCAGTCTGAGCACTTCCCCAGTTGACTTTGAGAAAACCAGCTATCTCCTCTTCATGCATAATGAAATAGGTTTCGGATTCTGGCTTTTCCAACTCAGTTGACAAAACTCTCAGACTATAAGCCTCTTCAAAGTATTCCTGTAACTGCTCTTCTGTATTATCATGAGCAAATGTTTCACGAAAGGTTTGTTTGGCAATTTTGGCCAACACCCCAACATCTGCCAGTTCTACTTTTTTAATCATTATTTAAACTGTTCTGAGAAGCGGACATCTCCTTGGTAGAATCCACGGATATCGTTGATTCCGTAACGGAGCATAGCTACACGCTCTTGTCCAAGACCAAAGGCAAATCCAGAGTAGACCGTTGCATCAATTCCACTCATTTCGAGAACACGTGGGTGAACCATACCAGCACCCATGATTTCAATCCAACCAGTTTTCTTACATACGTTACATCCTTCACCACCACATTTGAAGCACGAAACATCCACCTCAACAGATGGTTCTGTGAATGGGAAGTAAGAGGGGCGCAAACGAATTTGACGCTCTTCGCCAAACATTTTTTGCACAATCAACTGAAGGGTTCCTTGAAGGTCTGCCATAGAAATGTTCTTCCCAACAACCAAACCTTCGATTTGGTGGAATTGGTGACTGTGGGTCGCATCGTCTGTGTCACGACGGAAGACACGCCCTGGTGAGATCATTTTCAAAGGGCCTTTAGAGAAATCATGAGCATCCATAGCACGCGCCTGCACAGGAGATGTATGAGTACGGAGCAAGATTTCTTCAGTGATATAGAATGTGTCCTGCATATCGCGGGCTGGATGATCTTTCGGAAGGTTCATACGTTCAAAGTTATAGTAGTCTTGCTCCACTTCAAAACCATCCACGACTTGGTAACCCATACCAATGAAAATATCTTCGATTTCTTCACTGGTTTGTGTCAAAACGTGGCGGTGACCCGTCGCAACAGGGCGACCTGGAAGTGTCACATCGATACTCTCGCTAGCCAGTTGAGCTGCGACTTTCTTTTCTTCCAATAGTTTAGCTGTTTCTTCAAAGGCTGCTGTCAAGACATCACGAGCTTCATTGACGTGTTTCCCGATAATCGGACGCATCTCAGCAGAGACATCTTTCATCCCTTTGAGGATTTCAGTAAGTGAACCCTTTTTCCCAAGGACAGAAACACGCAAATCTTGCATCTCTTTTTTATTTTCAGCAGTAATCTGCTTCAAGCTAGCCAGCGTTTCTTCACGAAGCGCTTTTAATTGTTCTTCAATAGTTGACATAATTCCTCCATCAGTCTCTCGTAGATAAAAAGAAAACCACATGCCAAAAACTCCACTCGGAGCGTTGACACGCGGTACCATCCGTTTTTATCTGACAAGTCAGACCTTCATTTCTAAATCCATGCACAAGTGAATTCACCCAGCTTTCATATAGAGAGCTTGCAGTCACGGCTCTCCTCCCTGATATACTTCCCTTGAGTTACTAGTCTTGCAGATTTCTATTCAATTACTACATAGTTTATCAGATTTTGAGTTAAAAAACAAGTTAGATTAGATTAATTTCAATACAAAACTCATTCCTTTTTCTGTTGCTCCATTTTCCACAAATCCAAGCGACTTGAAACACCTCCTAGAAGCATGATTGTAGGTGTAGATTTCCTTGACTCTCAATTCTTTCCATCCTTTTACTCGAGCCAATTCAATCAAAGCACTTAGAATCTTTTTTCCAAGTCCTCGATGTTGGTAAGCGGAATTCCCAATCACAATGGGGAGATTATCCTGAGATAGTGTAACATCCCCAATTGGAAACCATTCTCCCTTCTCCTTGACTTCAATCCAAAAAAGTTCACCATGCTGATCCAAATGGGAATACATAGCTTCCAAAGTTTCTTGACTATAAGGTTTCTTCACACCATCTACGAGGTGAACTAAGTTCACATCCTGATACCAAGCAAAAGCTTCTTCACAATGATTGACCTTATAATAAGGAACAAGACGCAGTGCATTATCTATTTGTAAAATCCGTTTCATCTGCTTTCCTTTTCCACAAAATAGTTGCTGCTTGATTAAAACCATCACACCAGTTATACCATTTTGCTTCATACTCATCTTGAGCTAAGATATGATTTTTTAAATCCAGAACAGAGTAAATCATTCTTTCCTCACAAGCTTGCGCATAGAGATGATATAGTTCATCACCACCATCTCTATCCCACTCAGCAGAAATCGTATCCCGACCTGCCAATAAAGCCTGATAAGCCCTGTGATGTCCATCTGTAATCAACAAGCAATTTCCAAAGGCAAGAATACTGATTGGATCGACTTGGATTGTTTCTGCCGACTGGTAAAGCATCTGAATATCTTGCAACTTCTTTTCTGATAAGTATAGTTGAGTCGGATGAAGATCTGCTATATTGACTTTCATTTCTTTCTCCTCAAAGGAATTTGATACTCACTTCTGCTTGCCTTTAAATCGCCATTGGAATCGGAGATTGTCATAGAAGGGAAACTCGATAAACAGGACTCCCAAGCCCACACAGAGACTGGCAAGGACATCTGATGGATAGTGAACTCCCAGATAGACCCTTGATACCAGCACACTGACTAGGTAGAGACCAAGGACGATTTGTACGATTTTTCTCCAGACTGGATTTTTCATCCGTTGACTGAGAATGATAATCAGAGAACCGACCATCAAGGTTACAGCCAGAGAATGGCCACTTGGAAAGGAAAATCCCTTCTCCTCAACCAAGTGTAAAATAGCTGGTCGTGGGCGCTGGTAAATATTTTTAAAGGTCACGATTAAAAGACCTGCCAAAGCCAGATTTCCCAGCATGAAGAAACTTTCTACCTTCCACCGCTTACGATAAAAGACAAAAGCTGTAATGACAACCCAAGTGATAATCACTGGAATATCAATCAAGCGTGTGATGGCCCTAAAAAGAATAGTCAAGTAATCTGGCAAGTCTCCTCGAACGGCAGTCTGTATCGGTTGGTCAAAACCGACCAGCGTTTCAGGGTAAAATTTGACCATGTAGCCAAGAATAACGAAAAGTAAAAGGGCAAAACTGCCCTTCATTAAAAATGTTTGTTTATCTCTCATAATGTTTTAAGGTTGGTTTCAAGAGAACATACAACAACCAGAATGAAACGGAAAAGATTACACCCTCAATCAAGTTAAAAGGTAATACCATGGTCATTAGGTAGTTGGAAAGTCCCAAAATTTTTCCAATATCAAAGTTAGCAAACTTAGCGTACAAAGGAACAGCATAAACATAATTGAGAACCAACATAGCCACGGTTAAACCAATAGTCCCAGCTAGAGAGCCTAGTAGGAAACGAAGGGTTGTCCGTTCCTTTTTCCAAATCAAAGCAAATACGATGACAAAAACTCCCAAAGCTACGATATTCATTGGCAAACCAATGTAAGTATTCACTCCCTGACTGTTAAGAAGCAGTTTCAAGAGTGAGCGAAGCAAGAGAACTCCTAGAGCAGCAGGCAAATCCATGACCACTAAGCCCACAAGGACTGGCAAGATACTAAATTCGATCTTGAGGAAGGACGCCGCTGGTAAAAGCGGAAAGTCAAAGTACATCAGCACAAATGAGATGGCTGATAAAATCGCAATGGTCGAAAGTCGACGTGTGTTTGTCATAACAGGTTCCTCCAATTTTCTATAAAATCAGAAGAAGTTAGAAAGGATTCCTCTATCTATTCTCACTTTTTATATCCCAAAAGTTCCCTCTAACTCCGTTGAGCAAGCGGTTACAGTTTGGCTATAAATCTATCAGAACAGACAAAGCTATTCTTTCGTCTTCTCCCATCCAGACTATACTGTCGGTTGTGGAATCTCACCACATCAGCTTGCGCTCGCGGACTTATTTGGCTAAAATAGCTAGTCAAATTTACCGCCGGTCGGGAATTTCACCCTGCCCTGAAGACTCTTTTATCATAACAAAAAACGCTTGCAAGCGCAAGCATTTTGTTCATTTTCATTTTTTATTTCAATTTATCCACTTCATAGGTATGAACAAGCTCAAGACCTGCAAAGTTCTGCTGGCGGAGGGCTTCGTAGACAATCATGCAGACGGTATTAGACACATTGAGACTGCGGACATGTTCATCATTCATGGGAATACGGAGAGCCTTCTCAGGATGTTCTCGCATAAAGTCCTCAGGCAAGCCCTTGTCTTCACGTCCAAAGAGAAAATAATGGTCTTCGTCAGTCGATAAATCCACCTCAGAATACACGTTCTCAGCAAATTTCGAAATCAGATAGAGTTTTCCTTCCATCTGGGACATGAAATCTTCCAAACTGTCGTAAAAATAAATCTCTAGCTTATCCCAATAATCCAGCCCAGCTCGCTTCATCTTGCGATCATCGATAGGAAAGCCCATAGGCTTGATGATGTGGAGGGGAGAATTGGTTGCAGCGCACGTACGCGCGATATTGCCTGTATTTTGTGGAATTTGTGGCTCAAATAATACAATGTGATTTGTCATGACTTGCTTCCTTTCACCATTGCAAAAAAATAGCCACACTGCCCGGAGTCAAGCTCAGCAAACAGCGTGGTTAAGGCATCGTTAACTTACCTCACAACAGGTTTGAAGTAAATCAGCGAAACTACTTTCTTAGTATAACACTTTCAGAATCATTGTCAATAGAAACGACTTGATTTTTTCAATTTTTTCAAGCTATTTCCAAGGGTTGTAAAATCGTCCGTGATTTTGCAAGATAAGTAGTAAACTAGCTACAAAAAACAAGGCTGCCAAAAGCAAGGTAAGATAGTCTCCTTTTTTCAAGGCTTGGTAACTATACCAAGTGCGTTTTTTCTCTTTTCCAAAGCGGCGAAGCTCCATGGCGGTCGCGATGGTATCAATGCGTTCTAACGAGCTGAAAATCAAGGGAGTGATAATGCGCAGATTGCCTTTGATTCGTTGCATGAGAGAAGCTTTCTTGGATAATTCCATCCCACGCGCCTCCTGAGACATCTTGATGGTAAAGAATTCTTCCTGTAAATCTGGAATATAACGCAAGGTCAAACTAACAGAATAGGCAATTTTGTAAGATACCCCAATTTGATTAAGGCTAGAAGCAAACTGACTAGGATGAGTGGTCATTAAAAAGATAATAGCCAGAGGAATGGTGCAAAGGTACTTAATGGCCAGATTTAGCAGGTAAAAGAGCTCTTGACTGGTCAGAGTGTAGACTCCGATTCCCTGCCAAATCACACTTCTCTCTCCGTAAAGTCCAACCCCATACTCGGGAGAAAAGAGATAGACCATCAAAACGTTTAAAACGGCAAATACCGTCGCAAAAACTGCTACAAAGGAAACATCTTTAAAACGGATTTCTGACAAATAGAGGAGAAAGACCGAAAAGATGGCAATCAGAACAAGCAGTCTGGTATCATAGCTAATCATGGCCGCCAATGATACGAGAATGAAAAATAGGAGTTTACCAGCGCCTGACAAGCGATGAATCACAGTATCTCTGTGCTGGTAACCGATTAATTTAGCTTGCATCCTTCTCTCCTTTCTTTGTAAAATGCCGTTAAAGCAAGTGGATCCACGTCTAGTTTCTTGGCCAAGTTAAAGATTGAAGTTTCTTTTAGGTTGGCTTTTACTAACAGCTCAGGATTGCTCAAGAGACTAGCTGGATCAGTATCGGCAATCAATTCCCCATCCACCATGACAAGGGCCCGGTCTGAATAATCCAGCATCAATTGCATATCATGAGTAATCATGACAATGGTATGACCTTTTTGATGCAGTTCTTCAAGAAATTCCATAATCTCAGTATAGTTCTTCTGGTCTTGACCTGCTGTCGGTTCATCTAAGAGGATAATTTCAGCTCCCAAGACCAAAATGGAGGCAATAGTGACACGTTTTTTCTGACCAAATGACAGGGCAGAAATGGGCCAATTACGAAATTCATAGAGACCACAGATTTTCAAAGTTTCATAGACTCTTGTTTCAATTTCCTGCTCGTTCACACCTCGCAAGCGAAGTCCCATAGCCACCTCATCAAAAATCATGTTGGTTGAAATCATTTGATTGGGATTTTGCAGCACATAGCCTACTCGTTCAGCCCGCTCTGCCACAGAATCTCCTTTTATATCCTGTCCTTCCCACAGATATCGGCCTTCAGTCTGGATAAAGCTACTTAAGGCCTTGGCTAGAGTTGACTTCCCTGCTCCATTTTTCCCGACAATGGCAATCTTTTCACCCTTTTTAATATCTAAATGAAGGGACTTTAAAATCGGACTATCATCATAAGAAAAAGAAACATCCTCTAATTTAAAGAGTGACTGTAAATCTGGGGTTTCTTTTACCAATTCCGTCTGTAACTGAACCTGACCTTTTGAGATGGACAAGCTATCCAGATCTGTTAATTGTTCTTCCTTAGCTAAATCCACACCCAATTGACGGAGAGTGGTGAGATAAAGGGGTTCTCGAATTCCATTTTGGGTCAATAAATCAGTCGAAAGTAGCTGGTCAGGGGCACCATTAAAGAGGATACGACCATCGTTTATCAGGATAATCCGATCGACAGGGCGATGCAGAACATCCTCTAAACGATGTTCGATAATAAGGGTCGTCGTCCCCTCCTCCTTATGAATCTGATCAATCAATTCGATAATATCCTGACCTGACTTGGGATCCAGATTGGCGAGTGGCTCATCAAACAAAAGAATCGGACTCTCATCAATCAAGACACCAGCCAGACTGACTCGCTGCTTTTGTCCACCTGACAAATCCTGAGGACGCTGCGGCAGTAAAGGGATAAGGTCCAGCTTTTCAGCCCATTTATGAACACGATTTTTCATCTCATCTAGAGCTGTCACATCATTTTCCAGAGCAAAAGCCAAATCTTCTGCCACGGACAGACCGATAAACTGCCCATCTGTATCCTGCAAAACTGTGCTGACTAGATGAGATTTATCATAGATGCTCATATCAAAGGCTGCTTGACCCTTTATCAAAAATTCTCCAGACATCTGACCCTTGTATATGTTAGGGATAATCCCATTCAAACACTGACCCAAGGTAGACTTACCTGACCCAGATGGTCCAACAATCAAGACTTTCTCTCCCTTGTAAATGGTTAAATCCACTCCTTGCAAGGTCGGTTCTTGTTGCGTTTCATACCGGAAAGAGAAATCCTTCCACTCAATTATAGCTTCTTTCATCTTACTCTCTTCATTCGCTTCTTAGACTTCTATTTTATCATAAATTAACCCCTTCTTGCAGTCTCTTCTCTTAAAATCTTAGCGCCAACAAGATTCCTATCCTAGACTGGTTACCTGACTAGACTATAAACAGTGAAAAAGACTGGTCACCCAGCCTTTTCCTTTATCTTAGTCCTTTTTCAAACTTCCTGAACGAGTCTGCGTACGTGAATAAGCTAGCAAGAGAAGGGTTCCTGCGATAGCTACAGTTACAGCATTACCAATACCTGCAACAATCCCTTGAGCAAATACTTTTTCTGCCGCTTCTCGATAAATCACAACATCTCCAAGTGGTGCCAAGATACCCCAAACAAGAGCATTTGCAACAATCTGAATGAGGTTAAAGAAGACAATATCCTTCAACTCAAAAACACCCTGTGTTACTCGAATGTATTTTCTAAAGAGTCCTACAGCCAGACCAAAGAGCCCACTAGCAATAATCCATGTCCACCAAAGACCTCCTGAAACAGCATCTTTCACTGCATGTCCAATTAATCCTACAAACAGACCAACTACTGGCCCAAAAATGATAGACAAGAGACTCTGCAATGCGTACTGAAGCTGAATATTTGTATTTGGAACAGGTGTCGGAATGTTAATCATCCCGATGACAACAAAGAGCGCAGCTCCAACACCGATAGCAACAACTTGTTTAATTGATTGATTTTTCATCTATAATCTCCTATTTTATGATTCTATTTTCTTTATTTCAATGGTCCAAGATGAACCGACACCCACATTATAGGCCTTGGCAAAGGAACCTTGGTTAATTGCTAGACCTAAACGATAGAGAGAGTTGATGTAAAGGATGGGTTGCCCAATTCTCACATCTGCAAATGATTTTCCATAGACAACCTGATTTTGATAGACCAGCATATCAGCATGATAGATAGTCACTTCAAAACGGTCACCGAATGCTGGTTCCAGTTTGTAAAATTCTTCTCGCGTGATCGATGTCCAAAGCGAACCGAAACGCACATCCAGAATATCAATAGCTCCCTTCACCAAATGATCTTCTATGATAGTCTCTACAACTGGAAGCTCCACAATCTGATCCACACTGAGCTCAGGCCCCACTTCCTCAAAAGTAATGTGACCACTGGCCAATTTAGCACCAGTATAAGCATAAACATCACGACCGTGGAAGGTATAAGAATGCTCTGTATTTTGACGTCGATTGGCCACTTCAGAAATCTCACGAATAGCTACAATACCAACGTGTTTCTTGATAAAGGAAAGAGTTCCATTGTCTGGTGTGACAATGTATTGATTTTTTGCAGTTTTGGCAACCACACTCTTACGTTTCGAGCCGACACCTGGATCGACAACCGATACAAAAGTCGTTCCCTCAGGCCAGTAGTCCACCGTCTGAAAGAGACGGTAGCTCCCCTCAAAAATATTATAAGGCGTGATATCGTGCGTCAAGTGATGGATTTTTAAGGTTGGAGACTCTTCTAAAGCAACTCCAATCATAGCCGATACCGCACCATCAACCAGACCAAAGTCTGATTGTAATACTAGTAAATTATTATTCATTTTATCTCCTTGTATATCCTTTATCATACCATATTTCAGAGAAAGGTGCTAATAGCTATTTTAATTGATTAGGGTATAGTTTTACCTTATAGCAAATTTCCTACTAAAAGCTCTGGTTATTAGCTAGTAGGTGCATTTTTTCTTGAAAAAAGGTATGATAGTTACATCATGAAAAAGTAGGTTTTATTATGAAAATTATCCTTGTCGGAGGGGGAAAAGTTGGTTTTGCCCTCTGTCGCTCCTTGGTTGCAGAAAAGCATGATGTTTTGCTGATTGAGCAAGACGAAGCTGTCCTCAATCATATTGTCAATCGCTTTGATATCATAGGCATCCTTGGTAACGGGGCCGATTTTACCATCCTTGAGCAAGCCAGCGTCCAGGATTGTGATATCTTTATCGCCCTGACTGAATACGATGAAGTGAACATGATTGCAGCCGTTCTAGCCAAAAAAATGGGAGCTAAAGAGACCATCGTTCGGGTGCGGAACCCTGAATATTCTAACTCTTATTTCAAGGAAAAGAATATTCTCGGTTTTTCTCTTATCGTTAATCCTGAGCTCTTGGCTGCCCGTGCTATTGCTAATATCATTGACTTCCCCAACGCCCTCTCTGTCGAACGTTTCTTTGGTGGACGGGTCAGCTTGATGGAATTCGCTGTTAAATCCTCCAGTGGTCTTTGCCAAATGCCCATTTCTGATTTTCGGAAAAAATTTGGCAATGTCATTGTCTGTGCGATAGAAAGGGATCATCAAATTATCATTCCAAGCGGTGACATGACTGTACAGGATAAAGATAGAATCTTTGTCACTGGTAACCGTGTTGACATGATGCTCTTCCATAATTATTTTAAATCACGTGCCGTGAAGAGCCTTCTTATTGTTGGAGCAGGTAGAATTGCCTATTATCTACTAGGTATTCTCAAAGACAGTCGTATCGATACCAAGGTTATTGAAATCAATCCTGAGATCGCCAGCTTCTTTAGCGAGAAATTCCCAAATCTTTACATCGTTCAAGGAGATGGGACCGCAAAAGATATCCTGCTGGAAGAAAGTGCTCAAAACTATGATGCCGTTGCGACTCTAACAGGAGTCGATGAGGAAAATCTGATTACTTCTATGTTCCTTGACAGCGTAGGTGTGCAGAAAAATATTACCAAGGTCAATCGTACCAGTCTCCTCGAGATTATCAATGCGCCTGATTTTTCAAGTATCATCACACCTAAAAGCATTGCTGTAGATACGATTATGCACTTCATTCGTGGTCGAGTGAATGCCCAGTATTCAGACCTTCAAGCCATGCACCATCTAGCTAATGGCCAAATTGAAACCCTGCAATTCCATATCAAGGAAGCTAATAAGATGACTGCCAAACCACTTTCTCAACTGAAATTGAAAAAAGGGGTTCTGATTGCAGCCATCATTCGAAAGGGCAAGACTATTTTCCCTACAGGGGAGGATATGCTTGAAGTCGGAGACAAGCTCCTAGTAACAACCTTGTTGCCAAACATCACCAAGATTTATGACTTGATCGCGAGGTAAGAAATGAATAAAAGTATGATTCGTTACCTCCTTTCAAAATTACTTTTGATTGAAGCTGTTCTTCTTTTGGTTCCTGTAGCTGTTGCTATCTATTACCGTGAATCGAGCCAAGTCTTTACAGCCCTCTTTACAACGATTGGGATTCTCGTATTACTAGGCGGTTCAGGAATTTTACAAAAGCCAAAAAATCAACGGATTTATGCCAAGGAGGGAGTCTTGATTGTGGCCCTCTGTTGGATCCTTTGGTCCTTCTTTGGTGGTCTCCCCTTCGTCTTTGCTGGGCAAATTCCCAGCGTTATCGATGCCTTTTTTGAAATCAGTTCTGGCTTTACAACTACTGGAGCAACTATTCTGAACGACGTTTCGGTTCTCAGTCGTTCCCTCCTCTTCTGGCGAAGTTTTACCCACTTGATTGGAGGGATGGGAGTGCTTGTTTTTGCACTTGCTATTATGGATAATGCCAAGAATAGCCACCTAGAAGTGATGAAGGCTGAGGTTCCTGGCCCTGTTTTTGGTAAAGTAGTATCCAAACTAAAAAACACTGCCCAGATTCTCTATCTCCTTTATCTAGCTCTCTTTTCCCTCTTTGTCATCATCTATTATCTAGCTGGTATGCCCCTATTTGATAGTTTTGTCATTGCCATGGGAACAGCAGGTACAGGAGGTTTTACAGTCTATAACGACGGGATTGCCCACTATGGTAGCTCACTGATTACCTATCTGGTTAGTATCGGAGTTTTGGTTTTTGGGGTAAATTTCAACCTCTACTACTACCTCATGCTCCGTCGCATCAAGGCCTTCTTTGGAGATGAAGAACTTCGGGCTTACTTAGTCATCGTAATGATTTCTACAGGCTTGATCAGCCTCAATACCCTCTATCTCTACTCAGGATTTTCAAAGAGTTTTGAAATGGCCTTCTTCCAGGTTTCCAATATCATTACAACGACTGGTTTTGGTTACGGAGATATTACCAACTGGCCCCTCTTCTCCCAGTTTATCCTTCTCTTCCTCATGGGAATCGGTGGTTCTGCTGGTTCAACCGCAGGTGGACTCAAGGTTATTCGAGGCCTCATCCTTTCAAAAATTGCCAAAAACCAAATTTTGTCAATCCTATCGCCCCACCGTGTTTTGACCCTCCATGTTAATAAAACAGTGATTGACAAAGATACCCAGCATAAGATTCTCAAGTACTTTGTCATCTATTCTATGATTTTGCTATCCCTTATCTTTATTGTCAGCCTAGATAGCAATGATTTTCTGGTTGTGACCAGCGCTGTCTTTAGCTGTTTCAATAATATCGGACCTATTCTAGGAACCACTTCTAGCTTCTCAATCTTTAGTCCTATCTCAAAAATTCTCCTCTCCTTTGCAATGATTGCAGGGCGCTTGGAGATATACCCAATCCTACTTCTCTTCATGAAGAGGACTTGGTCTAAGAGATAAAATACAACCACACCTTGTGTCTTACAAAGTGTGGTGTTTTTCTTTATCCCAAAACCAATTCATCGCTAACTAAACTTTGCCCACTATTTTTCTGGAAGAGATGCATGAGATCTTCAACCGTCAGATGCTTTTTCTCCTCTCCCTTGACATCCACCACTATCTTACCCTGATAGAGCATAATAAGACGATTCCCGTACTCAATCGCATGGTTCATATCGTGGGTAATCATCAAAGTCGTCAACTGATGATCTTCCACAATTTTTTGCGTCAAATCCATCACCATTTGACTCGTTTTCGGGTCAAGTGCCGCAGTGTGTTCATCTAAAAGCAAAAGTTTGGGTTTCACCAAGGCTGCCATGACTAAGGTCAAGGCCTGTCTTTGTCCTCCTGAAAGGTATTGAGTATCCACTTTCAAGCGATTTTCAAGGCCAATATTCAACTCTTTCAAGGCCTCTTGGAACTGGATTCTCTCCTTCTCCTTCACGCCCCAACCAAGCCCTCTCTTCTGCCCACGTCTCAAGGCAATAGCCATATTCTCCTCAATCGTCAAACGAGAAGCTGTTCCCATCTTAGGATCTTGAAAAACACGGGCAATATCCTTGGCTCTCTTTCTTACACTAAGATTTTTAATGGATTTGCCTGCCAATAAAAGGTCCCCTTCATCCACCGATAGATTGCCAGCCAAGATATTCATCAAAGTGGATTTCCCTGCTCCATTTCCACCAATCACAGAGATAAAATCTCCCTCTTCAACCTCTAAGTCTAATCCTTTGAGGACATGGTTCTCATTGACCGTCCCTGCTTCAAAGGTTTTGTGAATATTTTCAAGTGTTAACAAACTTGCCATAACTTTCTCCTCCTATTCATTTCTCAGTTTCAAACCACGAATCTTTAATCTCTTTTGCAGTTCTGGTGCAAATAACACTAAGGCTAGCAAGATTGCATTAAAGAGACGTACCAGGTTTTGATCTAGATTTGGAATTTCATAGATATTTAAAATAATCAAACGGTAAACAATGGCACCGATTCCGATAGATAACAAGCGACCTCCAATGGTCAAGTCGTGTATCAAAACTTCTGCAATAATAACTGCACTCAAACCAACAACGATGGTTCCTGTCCCAGAGGTTACGTCTGAAAATCCATCATTTTGAGCGAACAAGGAACCACACAGGGCAATCAAACCATTTGAAATCATGTAACCAACAATCTTCATGGTGTCTACATTGACCCCATTAGCCTCACTCATCGGAATATTGTCCCCAGTCGAACGCAAGACCAATCCAATCTCCGTTTTCATCAAAAGAGTCAAGACCAAACAAACAAGTAGGAGACAGGCCAAACTGAATGAGAAAACAGCTTCTTCATTTGTCAGCCCCAAGCTCGCCAATTGTTTAAAGACAGTTGAAGAATCTCCCAAGGAAAGGTTGGGCACACTGCCCATGATTTTAATATTGATTGAATAAAGCCCTGTCAAGGTCACAATCCCTGTCAAGAGAGCTGGGATTTTCATCTTGGTGTGGAGCATTCCTGATACAAGACCAGCTACCATACCTGCCAACAAAGCAAGTAAGGTCGCAATCCAAGGATTTGTCCCTGCCTGTATCTGCGATACAACGACAGCTGCCCCCAAAGGAAAGGCTCCTTCAGCAGTCATATCCGCAATATCCAAAATACGGAAAGTCAAGTAGACCCCAATAGCCATAATCGACCATAGCAAACCTTCTGATAAACTAGATAATACAAAATTCATCTTAAACCTCCTTATTCCTTGCCTTCTAACTTACTAATATCAATTCCCAATGCATCTGCCATTTCTTGATTGGTATGCAATTCCAGTTTTTCAGGCAACTCAACTGCTATATTTTCTGGCTTTTCACCTTTTAAAACACGAATCAGCATGCGGGCTGTCTGTCTTCCCAATTCTTCATAATTGGTTCCGTAGTTATACAAGCCACCAACAGCAATCATTTCTGTGGAACCACCGAATACTGGAACCTTGTGTTTAATAGAAACCTGCTTAACTGTTTCCATGGTTGACGAAATGATATTGTCCGTTGGTACAAAAACCATATCCACTTCTGCCATCAAACTCTCTGCTGCCGCTTTGACATTGTTACTGTCCAAGATTGTTTTTTCAACAACGGTAAAGCCTTTTTCTTCCAGAAGTCGCTTAGCTTCATCCTTTTGGACAACTGAGTTTGGCTCGCTCTGAGTATAGAGGATTCCAATTGTTTTAGCTTTTGGCAACACTTTCTTTATCAAATTGATTTGGGTTGAGATAGCATCTGATGACTGATCACTTGTTCCAGTTACATTGCCCCCAGGATGCTCTCTTGACTCTACCAACTTGGCACTGACAGGGTCTGTTACAGCTGAAAAGATAACCGGTGTCGTTTGTGTTGTATTAGCCAAGCTCTGAGCAGAAGGCGTTGCGATAGCTAGAACGACATCACTAGATTCTGCTAGTTGCTGGGAAATCGTTTTTAGGTTTCGTTGTTCTCCCTGTGCATTTTGCAAATCAATCTCGATATTTTTCCCTTCAGCATAGCCTTGCTTGGCAAGCTCATCCACAAACCCTTCTCTAGTAGCGTCTAAGGACTGGTGGGTAATAAATTGCGAAATACCGATACGAAACACATCTTTTTTCTTATCTGCCTTCAACTGATGCAAACTAATCAGAGAGGTCAAGAGAATCCCCACTACCAAGAGAGGGGCTAGTAATTTTCGAACAACTTTCATAATGAAACTCCTTCTCAGAAAAGATAAAACAAAAAACCGCCTAGATAATATCTAAACGGATGCTTGAAATAAGCTAACAAGTTACAACTTAGCTAGTCCATTTAGATATTCATCTATATGGACCACAATCAAAAATCTTAGCCACATAGATACAAACAAATTGCTTGAACTGTTTGCATCCATGGTGACATGTCTACAAACACTATCTAAAGTAGCTAAAGTAAAAGTTTTGATTCATCGTTACAGCTTGTCTCTTATTCATTTCTTTTTCTGCTTTCTTTTTTGATGTTTCCTATCTTACCACCTTTTTCATCAGCTGTCAAGAATATTTCAGAATTTTTTAAAATTTTTCGAAAATTCTTTCAGGATACTTTCAAAGATTTTTTCAAATCAGTCCAACAAAAAAAGGTTTATAATTCCCATAAAAATTGATATGGAAATTATAAAACCATTATTAGTTTAACCCTTGTTGGTAACGCGCTAATTCGGCTTGGTTAGCCCAAACATAGTGACCTGGACGGATTTCTACCATAGATGGCTTATCAGTCTCATAGTCGTGTTGACTTGGGTCGTAAACCTTCAAGACCTTCTTACGTTCCAAGATTGGATCTGGGATTGGTACCGCTGAAAGCAAGGCTTGAGTATATGGATGAATTGGATTGTTAAACAATTCTTCTGTTTCTGCAACCTCTACAATAACACCCTTGTAAATAACCGCGATACGATCTGAAATAAAACGAACGACAGACAAGTCATGGGCGATAAAGAGATAGGTCAAGCCAAGTTCTTTTTGGAATTTTTTGAGCAAGTTCAAGACTTGGGCACGCACAGAAACGTCCAAGGCTGAAATGGGCTCATCCGCAATAACAAAGTCTGGTTGCATGACCAAGGCACGGGCAATACCGATACGTTGACGTTGACCACCTGAGAATTCATGAGGGTAACGAGTCAAGTGCTCAGCAAGAAGACCTACTTCACGGATAATATTTTGAACTTTCTCTTTACGTTCTTCTTCATCCTTGAACAGATGATGATTGTAAAGACCTTCAGAAATAATATAATCAACAGTCGCACGTTCATTCAAACTTGCGGCAGGGTCTTGGAAAATCATCTGGATACGACGAATCAATTCCGCAGCTTGTTCACGCGATTTCTTACCATTAATCTTTTGACCATCAAAAATGATATCACCATTACTTGTATCATTTAGACCGATTATCGCACGACCAATAGTTGTTTTCCCACTACCTGACTCACCTACAAGCGAGAACGTTTCTCCCTTGTTGATAAAGAAGTTAGCATTTTTAACCGCGACAAACTTCTTACTTCCTTCACCGAAGGAAATTTCTAAATCTTTGATTTCTACTAATTTTTCAGACATTTCCTTCCTCCTAGTCAGCCAGATGGGCAAATCCCATTTTTTCACGGATCTTATCATGGAGATTTGCAATCACAGCTGGTTTTTCTACTTTTGGAGCATCCTCATGAAGAAGCCAAGTTTTAGCCCAATGCGTCTCTGATACTGAGAATTGAGGGGCTTTTTGTTCGAAGTCAATCTGCATTGCATAGTCAGAACGCAAGGCAAAAGCATCCCCTTTCAAGTCAGTATAAAGTGATGGAGGTGTTCCTGGGATTGAGTAAAGATCCCCTTTATCATCAGCAAGCTGAGGCAAGCTAGACAAGAGACTCCATGTATATGGATGGCGAGGATCATAGAAGACTTCCTCAACAGTTCCATACTCAACGATTTCTCCTGCATACATAACCGCTACCTTATCCGCAATACTTGCTACCACACCAAGGTCGTGGGTAATAAAGATTGTTGTGAAATGGTACTCGTTTTGCAAGGATTTCAGCAAATCAATAATCTGAGCTTGGATGGTCACATCCAAGGCAGTCGTTGGCTCATCACAGATCAAGACATCAGGTCGGCAGGCAAGGGCAATAGCAATAACGATACGTTGACGCATTCCTCCAGAATATTGGAATGGGTATTCATCAAAACGTCTATCTGCGTCTGGAATCCCAACCTTATTCATGTAGTCAATGGCCAATTCTTTCGCTTCTTTAGCTGTTTTTCCTTGGTGTTTTACAATAACTTCTGTAATCTGACTACCAATTGTTTTAATTGGGTCCAAACTAGTCATTGGATCTTGGAAGATAGTCGCAATCTTAGCGCCACGAATTTGTTCCCAATCCTTGTGAGAAGATAAAGCTGTCAAATCTTGACCACGGTAGTCAATACTACCTTGGGCAATGCGACCGTTTTCTTCAAGCATACCTGTGAATGTCTTTGTCAAAACAGATTTCCCTGATCCTGACTCACCTACCAAGGCTAATACTTCTCCTTCAACTAGTTCAAGGGAAACGCCGCGAATGGCTGTCAATACTTTGTCACGAACGTCAAATTCCACGACAATATCGCGAGCAGTCAAAATTACATTTTTTTCTTTTGTCATTTCTACTCCTATCTATGTGTACGTGGATCACTAGCATCCGCTAAGTTTTGACCAACTACGAAAAGGGATAAGGATACCAAGACAAGAGTTGTCAATGGAATCCAGAACAAGTAAGCATTGGTTGTTACGTTTTGTGAATAATCCGAAATCAAACGACCCAAACTTGGCACGGTAATTGGTAATCCAAGACCGAAGAATGACAAGAAGGCTTCGTATGAGATAAAGCTTGGAAGCATTTGAGTCATGGTTGTCACAATAACAGATACCAATTGAGGCATGATATTTTTGGCAACAATCTTCAAGGTTGGTGTTCCCAGAGTACGTGACGCCAAGTTGTATTCCAAGTCACGATAACGCAAGATTTGCACACGGATCATGAAGGCAATCCCAATCCATGTCGTCACACTCATGGCAAAAATCAGATTCCAGAATCCAGCTCCGATTGAGTAAGTCAAGACAATGACAATCAAAAGAGATGGGATGTTTGAGATGACGTTATAAACTTCCATCATCACGCGGTCAACTGATTTTGAAATTCCCCAAATACCACCGACAAAAACACCGATAACCAAGTTAATTACTGTCGCAATCACAGAAATGAGGATAGAGTTACGAGCTCCGAACCAGACACCGTCAAAAAGAGATTTACCGTTACTGTCTGTACCGAACCAATGCTCAGCATTTGGCTTGATATAACGAGCACTAAAGTCGTTTACCTTGCTGACATCATTGAAATCAAACTTAGAAAACATTGGGTAGATGAAACTCATCAAAATGATAGCTACCAAGATTCCCAACATGACTACAGTTGATTTCTTCTTCATAAATTGTCTAAACACTGAACCCCAGTATGAATAAGCTGGCGCATCAATAGCTTCAGAGGCAAAATCGTCACGTTTTACAAACTGAAATTTTTCTTTATCGATTGTAGACATTATTTGCCTCCTTTCTCAGTCAATTTAATACGTGGGTCAATAATAGTCATCCAAATATCTCCCAAAAGAAGTGAGAAGATAGAAATACATGTAAAGATGAAGACAAGACCTACGACCATAGAGTTATTAGATGCTTTTACAGAGTCAATCAACATTTTACCCATACCTGGGAAAGCGAAGACTGTTTCAGTAAGGGTTGCACCACCGATAACCCCGATAACAGCACCAGGAATTCCTGAAACCAGCGGAACCATGGCATTTTTAAAGATGTGTTTGTTTGAAATTTCTTTTTCAGACAAACCTTTTGCACGAGCAAAACGAACAAAGTCCTGTGATTGCAAGTCAATCATGTAACGACGAATCCAAATAGCTGTACCAGGAGCACCCAATAAACCAAGGATAACTGCTGGTAAAACATACGAACGCCAATCTCCAGCACCCAAGATAGGGAATGAATCTGGAAGACCAATTGATGATCCAATCAAACGAACAATGTAAACCAAGGCAATGGTTGGAAGGGCCATCAAGAAGGTCAAAAACCCTGTTGAGAAGCTATCAATCCAAGTATTCTTGAAGCGAGCCATAGCTGAACCAAGTGGCACGGCAATCGCATAAGAAATCACCAAACCAATCAATCCAACGACTGCAGAGCTAGCAATCATAGAAGGATATTGGTAGTTGCTTTCAGTTGCAGTATATGGGTCATCTTTCCCATAGTTAGCTACTTCACGAGAATCAGCCTGACTAGGCGATTTGTAGGTTCTTGAGTAGATATTAACTGAAGATGTTTTCTTACCAGTTGGGAATTGCACTTCTGATGTCTTAGTTTGACCTTGTCCTTGTGTGATAACTTGAAGCACAGGAGTATTAGCATAAGTTGGATATGAATCACCCAAATTCAAGTTCACAAAGTTTTGGTGAACAAATGGGAACTGACTATTGAAGTACAAGAGGTACTTGTGTTTAGTCCCTGAACCTACCAGAGACCAGCCGATAGCGGGATCATTTTCAAAACGCAAATAACGCTCCAAATTTGGATTTTCTGGGTCCTGAATCTTGTTTGTGTGGTCGATATCAAGCAAGTTTGCATAGAATTTAAACACACGTTCAAAAATTGGAATTTCACGTGTAGCGTAGAATTGGCCACTTTCAGTAAATTCTCCCAGGGTCCAACCATGACCGATTTGTTTGATGTATTTTTCATAGATAGCCTTGTTGGTATCATTGGCTTCAACTGTTACAGAAGCATCCATCTGGCTAGCTTTTTCTTGCAACTCTTTGGTATCGTAGTACTCGATATAGCCCATACGCTCATAAACAGTATTCTCATAGTTATCACGTTTATCAGCAGTTGTCGCAATCTTATTATAGTTGGTATCCTGTTTGAAAATCAATTTTCGAGGAACCATTGTATAGATGATCGTGTAAGTCAAGGTTGTTACTAAGAAGATAGAAACCAATGACCGCAAAACACGCATAAAAATATATTTTTTCATATCATTTCCTTTAAAAATCCCAAAAGAACCTTCTCCTCATGGAGAGAAAGTTCTATTGAAAATTATTTACTTCACATGACTTGCCAATTCTTTTTGAGCTTTCTCGTTTGACTCAGTCTTTTCTTTCAACCATTTTTCACGAGCTTTTTCATACTCTTCTTTGGTGATTGCTTTTTCACCAACTTCAGTGTACTTCAAGTATCCTGAATTTTCACCTTTAAGGCCGGCTACTGAATATGAAGAGCTAAATGGTAGAACTTTTGAAACATATGAAACGGCTGTTTCTTTAGGAGAAGCCATTACTGGAATTGTCAAAGCATTATCAGTCAACCAAGCTTGTGCCACCGCGTATTTTTCATAACGTTTTTGAACATCTTGGTTTTCGCTGTTTGCGTCATCAAGTAATTTTCCATAGTCAGCTAAACCAAGTTTGCTTACTACTGATGCATCTGTGTTTTGGTCAATACCAAGGTAAAGACGAGTGCTTCCTCCCTTAAGGACGAATTGATCCAAGAAAGTAGAAGGATCTTGATAGTCAGGGTTCCATCCTAGCAAGGTATGGATATCCCAGTCTTGCTCTTTAGCTGTTGGAGCGCTAAATGAAATTGGTAAAGCTTCTGCTTGAGTCATTTGTTGTAAGTCTACAACAACATTATCTGAACCCAATACTTTTTCAATTGATTGTTTCAATGATTGAACACGGTTTACAACCGCTGTTGATTCTTGGATAACCAAGGCATCCAAGTGGATTGGGAATTCAACACCTTCAGCTTGTAGGCTTGATTTTGCTTTAGCAAAGATTTCTTTAGCTTTTTCTTCATTGTAAAGGCCATTTTGAGAATCTGCTAGAGACACGTTTGACCAAGTAGAAGAATTTGTCTTAGCCAAGCTATCTTGTACCAATTCACCAAATGTTTTCTTACCAACTTGAAGATTATAAGGTGCAAATGTATTACGGATGGCTACTGCAGCTCCATCAGTACCATTTGTTTGAGCTGAATAAGAATTGCGATCGACAGCAAAGTTCAAGGCTTGACGGAATTCCTTGTTTAGCAATGCTTTCTGAGTAGATGTCTTTTGGGCATCACTTGTTTTGGCAGTGTGGTTATAGGTTGTACGGCCATAGTTCAAGCTGACAGTTGCAACACCCGCTCCTGGTTCATTAAAGTAAATGTTATCTTTAAAGTCAGCTGCATATTTTTCATATGTAGAACTTGTAGGGAAGATACGAGCCTTGCTATATTGACCATCAGCAAAACCTTTGGCAATGACATCTTGGTCCTTACCATCCCAGAAAGTGAACTTAACGTTCTCAATTTTTACATTTTCTTTGTCCCAGTAAGCATCATTTTTAGCCATCTCGATAGATGATTTTGGAGTTACAGATTTTAAGACAAATGGACCGTTATAAAGAATAGAGTTAGCATCGGTTGGGGCACCAAAACCTTCCCCTTTTGAAGTTAAGAATTCTTCATTAACCGGCATCAAAACACCACTAGTGGTCTTGTCATTCCAGAAAGTTTCTGGCTGGTTCAAGGTATATTCTAGTGTTTGATCATCAAGCGCTTTTACTCCAACGGTTGAAAAATCGCTTGTTTCACCCTTGATATAGGGTTCTAATCCCTTAATAGAAGAGCTAACGATTGAAAGTCCTTTTGATTTTCCATCTACGGCATGTTTCAAACCAGTAACGAAGTCTTTAGCAGTTACAGGAGCGTATTCTTCTCCCTCTGCTGTAACCCATTTAGCATCCTTACGGATTTTATAGGTATAAGTCAAACCATCTTTTGAAACTGTCCATGATTCAGCAATAGAAGGAACCAAGTTACCATATTTATCATTAGCCAACAAACCATCTACAGCATTTGTTGTGACGAATGATGTTGAATCGATATTGCTGACGATATAATCCAAGGTTTCTGGATCTGTTTGATAAACATATTGGTAATCTTTTGCTAGTTTAGCATTATTCGAACTAGTGTTTGAACACGCAGCTAGAACTCCTGACGCTAATAAGGTAGCTCCCGCTACAGCAAGCACTTGACTTTTTTTCATTTATTTACTCCTCTTATAAATAAAGTATAGGTTATCATCAATTATATCATAGATTTCAAGAAAAGTAAACGAATTTTCAGAATATTTAGGCTTATTGATACAAAAAATCTGAAAAAGCTATTGACTGAAAATCATTTTCAAGGTATAATAATAAACGTTAAGGCGGTATAGCCAAGTGGTAAGGCACGGCTCTGCAAAAGCTTGATCGTCGGTTCAAATCCGTCTACCGCCTTCTTTAACTTGATTTATCAGGTTTCATTTAAACAGAAAGCCCAATTTAAAGGGCTTTTTTCTTTTTCCTTGAATAAATACGTATAACTTTAAAAAACTTTTGAGGCAAGTTTGGGGCTGAGTTTTTCGAGGACACAATTTCCTTTTGAAATCAACTGAAAAAAGCTTTGTCACGCCTGGTGACAAAAGCCTCTAGTTTACTCTGTTTCTTCTTCTATTTCAACTTCGGTAATTTGGACTTTTACCTTGGTAACACGTCCATTTTTCACCTTATCATTGGTTAGGATAAGTTGTTTGTTTTGGCTGACTAATTCATAACTGAGTCTCTCAGTCGTTGGAATGGTCCCAACTCCTGTCAAATAATAACCAGCGATGGTATCAACGTCATCACTTTCCAGTTCAACATCAAAGTAGTCATTAAAATCATTGAGATTCATGGTACCTTGAACAATATAAGTATCTTCTCCAATTTTATGAACTTCGATTTCAGCCTTATCTGTTTCGTCATCGATTTCCCCAACGATTTCCTCTAAGAGGTCTTCCAGGGTCACCAAACCAGCCATCCCACCGTATTCATCTAGCAAGATTGCCATTTGTCTTTGAGTATTGCGCAGTTCTTTTAATAAGTCATCCACAAAAATAGTTTCAGGAACAAAAAGTGGATCTTGTAAGATTTTCTTCCAAACAATATTGTCAAAACCGTCCACAAAGCCCGCATTAAGGAGACTCTTGGTGTGAATGATTCCAATCACGTTATCCTTGTCTCCATCATAGACAGGGATACGAGAATAATTTTGTTTTAAAATACTTTGGATGATGGTTTGACTATCATCCTGAATATCGACCATAAAGGCATCCGTTCGAGGAACCATGACTTCTCTGGCCATCAGTTCATCTAGTGAAAAAATCCCTTGTAACATCTCAATTTCGTCAGCATCTAGTGTTTCTTCACTATTTGTCAACATGTACTCAATTTCATCACGGGTCATTTTTTCGTCAGCATCGTCAAAGGTCATCGGAGTCAAGCGACTCAAGAGATTGGTAGATGCAGATAAGAGCCAAACAAAGGGACTAACTAGTTTCCCCAGCCCAATGATAACTGGCGCTGTACGAATCGCCAAGGCATCCTTTAGATTAAGAGCGATTCTCTTAGGGTATAATTCCCCAAAAACGATGGAAATATAAGTCAAAAATGCTAAAGATAGAAAACTTGCTACGGCATAAGCTGTTTCGCCATTTCCAAGCCAAGATGCAATTTCTCGTCCCAGAGTTTCTGCCAAACTCGCCCCTGATAAGATTGTAATCAGGGTAATCCCTACTTGAATGGTTGATAAAAAGTGGTTAGGATTTTCTAGTACCTTCAGCAGACGGATATAGCGTCTATCTCCTTCTTCTGCCTTTTGTTCAACCCGCGCACGATTTAGTGACACCATGGCCATTTCTGTGGCTGAGAAAAAGGCATTTAACACCGTCAAGATAAACAATAAAACAAATTGTAGCAACAAATTCTGACTACTTGGGTCTTCCATAGTTCTTCTCCTAAAATAGTATCTTATCCTTTATTATATCACAAAATATAGTCCAGTACATATTATTTTTCCCATACTCTTCGAAAATCTCTTCAAACCACGTCAGCTTTATCTGCAACCTCAAAACTGTGCTTTGAGCAACCTGCGGCTAGCTTCCTAGTTTGCACTTTGATTTTCATTGAGTATCAGTGTCTATTGTAGCCCTGCTTAAACTAGTAAGAAAGAACTCCTATATCCACAAGTGACATAGGAGTTTATGTTATATTTTACTGAGTAACAGTCACTTCTCCAGTTCGGTAATCCAATTGAAGCCCTTTTTGAACATTGGGAACTAGAACATTAAATTCCAACTCTCCGTCTGAAGACTTGGCTTCAATTTGTGAAGCTGAAGGAACCAAATCCTCATTCGAAGCGTAGTAAAGGGTTACACGGTAACGGACACGCTTGTTTTTATCCAAGGCCTTACGTACCATACTTTCATAGTAGTTTTGACCAGTCGAATCCTCGGCTTGCGCCTGATTTGCCCAGGCCGTTTGAACAGCAATGTTTTTAGGATTGCTTGTCGAGGCATCAAAACCATCCAAGCCACCGATTAAGGCATAGCCTAACAAGTGACCTCTATCGACCGCATGGGTATAAGTACCCTTTAGATTCTTAACCTGATGCCAGCCTGGAGGAGTCCATGAAGTCGAACCATTCCCAGTTTCTTCACGATTCTTGTACTGACGAGTAGCCTTAGACAAGAGGGCATTTGCTACGGTTGGCACTGTTTCCTTGCCCACTGTCTTTGTTTTATTATCAGCGTAGGGCTTACTTGAAACCTTGGCATCTAGATTTGTTTTATTACCATTGACGATAAAAGCACCTGAGCCATTCCACTCCAGACTCCCTTTTATTTGACTCTTGACTGCGTCTGTCAAGACACTTTCTGCCAATGATTGACTAGGAGCTTCAGACGCTTGTTTTTTCTGACTAACCTTTGTTTTAGGACTATTAGCTGTCGACTGCATCTGCTTGATATAATAGCTTCCCGCAGATAAAAGCAATAACACTAGTAGTCCGATCAGTGTCTGTCTTGTTTTTTTATCCATTTTTCTCCTTATCTCTAGAAAAAGACTGGTTCTCCAGCCTAATTTCCTGTAAATTTATGAATCAATTCCTGCCATTTTGCTGGAGACAGGATAGCCCATGGATCTTGACCCTTGCCCAAGATTCCATAACCTACCATTAAGCCGACACCTAGGGCTAGAGCACCCAAAAACAGTACCAAAATGACTAGAAGTAAACGCTTGATTACGTAGCTTGATTTCTTATTCATCTTCATCACTTGCCTCAATCCGCTGAATCTTAGCACCTAGCTGCGCCAACTTCTCATGGAAACGGTAGTAACCTCTATCCAAGTGAACCAATTTACCAACTACAGTTTCTCCTTGTGCTACCAAACCTGTCAAAATCAAGGCTGCACTGGCACGAAGGTCAGTTGAAAGAACTTCTGCCCCCTGCAAAGGTTGACCACCAACAATACGAGCTGTATCACGGATAATCTCAGAGTGCAAGCCCATGCGACGCATTTCTTCTAGATGTTGGAAACGATTTTCGAAAACTGTCTCCACCATAGTTGATTCCCCTTTTGCGACGGTCATCAAGGCTGTAAATTGAGCCTGCATATCTGTTGGAAATCCTGGGTGGGGCAAGGTTTTCACATGAACAGCTTTTAAATTTTCTAGTTGAGAGCGAACTCGAATTCCTTCAGTCTCCTCTGTCACTTCCACTCCCATTTCAAGCAACTTGGCAATCAAGGGACGGTTATGCTCCCAGACAGCGTCTTTAATCAAGACATCACCACCAGTCATGGCAGCAGCTACCATAAAGGTTCCTGCTTCGATACGGTCTTGGACTACATTGTGAGTCGTACCATGAAGTTTCTCAACACCGGTAATGGTAATGGTCTCTGTACCAGCACCCTTAACCTTAGCTCCCATTTCATTGAGGAGAATGGCCAGGTCAACAATCTCAGGCTCACGCGCAGCATTTTCAATCACTGTCACCCCATCAGCCAGCGTCGCTGCCATCATCAAGTTCTGCGTAGCACCAACACTGGGGAAGTCCATGTAGATATGAGCTCCATGTAAGCGATCAGCCTTAGCTTCGATATAACCAGCTGTCTGACTAATCTTAGCCCCCATAGCTTCTAGACCTTTCAAATGAAGATCAATAGGACGGCTACCAATCGTACAACCACCTGGCATGGACACCTTAGCATGACCTACACGGGCAAGAATTGGTCCCAAGACAACGATAGATGCACGCATCTTGCTGACATACTTGTAAGGAGCTTCCTCAGTGATATCGCCAGTCGCGTCCACCTCAACAAGATGGGCTTCTTCATTAAAATCAACCTTGGCATTCAAACCACGAACCACCTGATTCATAGTGAACACATCTGACAAGATAGGAACATTCTGCAAGACGGTCTTTCCTTCACTGGCTAGAATAGTCGCTGCCAACAAGGGCAAGACTGCATTCTTTGCTCCTTCGATCGTAACACTTCCTACCAGACGATTATCGCCACCTTGAACCACAATTTTTTCCATACTTATTTCCTTTACTCTTGATTTTGTAATAGACTTACTTTCTTTGTAATTCTATTAACTAATTTATTAATAATCCAAGCTAAAATTAGACTAAGGACCAGCACAAAAAATGTAAATATCACATCATTTATTCTGGATGACACAAGTGTTTTTCCTAGCATAGAAATAACTAATCCATGTATCATATATAATTCAAACGATATACTACCTATTAAAATCAAATATATATTTGAAAAATTTATTTTTTTCAAAAAAACAATAATAAAGTAGATTGTAAAAATAATATTATCTAAATTAGCAGCTAACGCATAACTATAACTATCTTCTAAATGCACATACCTCAACAAAATATCGTATTGATGTGAAATAAAGAGTAACACAGTTACTAAAACAAGTATGATAAAATAATGTCTATCTAAAACTCCATCAATTTTCTCTTTATTTTTAGCCCATATTAAGCCAATTATGAAGGGGAAAACACTATTATACCACCAAAAACCGTAACCTAATTTTATAGCTAAACAAATATAACCAATTATGAATACTGTATTGATAACAATAGAAATAAACTTATTTTTGAAAAACTTAAATGATATATAAAAAAATATATACATTAGAATTATAATATCGACAAACCATCCATTATAAATAATTGTACTTCCTTTTTTAAATAAGTTAGCAAAAAAATCTAAATCCATTAATTGACCGCTTAAAAATCTGTAAAACATATAAATCAAAGATATAGAAAAAAATGGAACTAGAATTTTAGAAAGTCTCTTAACTAAAAAATTATCTAGATAGTTTTTCTTATTTTCGTTCTGAAAATACAATCCATAGGCTGATAAAAAGAAGAAAATAGAAACGATATAAGTTCCCATATAGGAAAAATTAGAAAATTCATCACCAGATGTAACCCATTGTGACAAATGATGAAATATTATTCCTATAGCTAGAAATCCTCTAAGCCCTGATGTAGATTTAACATTTAGATATTCCTTATTTTGAGGTAACAAATAAATTAATAGCGTTATCAACAATAAGATTATAATATCCATGAATTCTATTTCTCCCTATAAGTTTAATAATATCTTGAAAGTAATTTCTTAAACACGCAAATTATAATGATCCTCTAAGCGCTTCTTGCCACAACTGATATAGGCTGATAAAGAAAGAACTCAAGATATAGCCCATTACAATGCTGAAAAAGGCTACTAATAAACGAACTTTTCTTGTATTCTCAGTTGTCACTTTTAAAACCTTTTCCCATCTAACAAGATCCTTTAAAAGGTAAAAACTCACATAAATAAAGAGCATATGACTGCTTAGAGTGAATAATAATTGAACCATTTGACTATTATACCATCTTCTCTGTTTGTGCGCTAGTTTGGAAACTTCACTTAAAAACTAGGGATTGTTTTTCAAGTAATCAATTGCATCTTGTAGGGTTTTAACTGGCACGATTTTCATATCTGTCTTGATTGTTTTAGCTGCTTCCAGAGCTGTTTGGTAGTTGTTTTTCGCATCCGGATGCGCTTTTTGTTCTTCTTCGCTAACAGGGTTATCAGGTGCAAAGAAAATCGCAGCACCTTCTCTAGCTGAAGCTACAACTTTCTTATCAATACCTCCAATGTCCCCCACATTACCATCGCGGTCAATGGTTCCTGTACCGGCAACGATACGGCCGTTACGAAGACCCGGATCAGCTATTTGAGTATAGATAGCCAGACTAAACATGAGACCAGCACTTGGACCACCGATACCAGCTGTTGAAAAACGAATTGGGACATCACTGGTTACTTCTGTACGGTCAATCAAGCCAATTCCAATTCCATTTTTGCCGTTTTCCAAGGTGATAATCTTTCCTTCTGCAGACTTGGTTTGCCCATCCTCTTCATAGGTGACCTTGACGGAGTCCCCTAGTTTTTGAGAATTGACGTAATCAATCAAATCTTTGGAACTGTCAAAGGTCTGATCATTGACTGCTGTGACGGTATCAGAGATGTTGAGAATCCCTTTAAAGGTTGAATTATCCGTCACCGTCAAGACATAGACCCCAAGGTATTTGAGTTCAATATCTTTACCAGCTGTTTTTAGACCTTGATACTTGGCCATATTTTGTGATGTCTGCATGTAGAATTGATTGATCCGCATAAATTCTACATCTGAAGAACCACCTGTAGTCTCCTGGGCACTACGAATATCTGTAAAAGGCGTCAACCAAGCATAAATCATATGAGCTAAAGTAGCATGTTGGACACCAACCGTAACGAATTGATAGGCACCAGCTTCCTTATCTTCTGTGTCATTGACTTTAAGGACTTGGCGAATATCTTCCGAACCACCTGGAACCTCTATATAGTAGGGCAAGGGCACTACAAATGCCAAGAAAGTCGCTATCAAGGCCGCAATGACGTATAAGGGCCATCTAATATTTTTTTTCATTTCTTATTTCCTCCAAAATACTATCAGGAACATAGCAGGCAATATCCTGACCGAACTTCAATAACTCCCTAACACCGGATGAACTGATATAGAGATGTTCCGGTCGGCTATGCAAATAAATGGTCTCTATATCAGGAGACAGCTGATGGTTGTAGTAATCAAAACTGGCTTCATATTGCAAATCCGTTGCATTTCTCAAGCCTCGTACCAGAAAGGTATCCCCCAGTCTTTTTGCGACATCAACCACCAATTCATCATGAGAAGACACAACTTCAACATTTCCCAAATGTTTCACAGCCTTTTCTAACCCCCGTTTACGATTTTCGATAGGGAGAAATCCTTGTTTGTGAGGATTAAAAAAAATACCGACATAGAGCTTATCAAAGAGTTTGCTAGCCCGTTCAATGATATCCAGATGCCCATTTGTCATCGGATCAAATGAGCCTGTGAATAAGCCAATCTTATCTGACATAGACTGTCACCTTACTAATTCCATAAATCTTTTCCTTCCATATGCCCAGGCAGGCAATTTCTTCTGGAAGTTCAACGGCCTTATCCGTCTCACACACGACCATGACATCTTCAGAAAAAAGCTCTTTCTCAGCCATTTTTTCAATATCTGCTACGATTTGTTCCTTGGCATAAGGAGGATCTAAGAAAATGAGGTCAAATTCCCCAGATATCTGTTCCAACGCCCTTTCTGCATCCATCTTGAGGAGTTGAAATTTCCCAACATCCTTGGTCATCTGAATATTTTCAGCCACGATAGCCTGAGCCTTACGGTCTCGCTCCACCAAAACAGCGCTGGACATGCCACGCGACACTGCTTCGATAGATAAACCACCACTACCTGCATAAAGGTCCAAGACGCGCCCCCCTTCAAAGTAGGGACCAATCATGTTAAAAATGGCTCCCCTAACCTTATCCGAAGTGGGCCTTGTCGTCTTGCCTTCTAGTGTCTTGAGGGGGCGTCCCCCATAGATTCCTGATACGATTTTCATACCGTTTATTATACCAAATTATAAGCAAAAAGAGAAAGAAAACCGAACCTTGCGGTTCGATTCTCTACAAAATATTTTCGTAAGTATCGCGGACTTCTTGAGGCCAAACACTTGTTTGCACTTCTCCGATGTGTTTCTTGCGAAGTAGGAACATGGCCATCCGAGATTGTCCAATTCCTCCACCGATTGTCAATGGGAATAGGCCATTCAACAAAGCCTTGTGCCATTCCAATTCTAAACGGTCTTCATCACCTGTAATGGCAACCTGACGGCGAAGCGTTTCTTCATCAACACGAATCCCCATAGAGGACAATTCAAAGGCTCCACCCAGGGATTCATTCCAGACAAGAATATCACCATTTAGACCCTTGTAGCCATTTTCAGACTCACTTGTCCAGTCATCGTAGTCTGGTGCACGTCCATCGTGCGGTTTACCGTCTGGTAATTCACCACCAATACCAATCAAGAAGACAGCACCAAATTCTTTACAGATAGCATTTTCACGTTCTTTCGGAGTCAAGTCTGGGTAGCGTTCTACCAACTCTTCTGTGTGGATAAAAGTGATTTGTTTTGGCAAGATTGATTCGATGTCATAGCGGGCTTCAACAGCTAGCTCAGTAAGACGAATAGCCTTGTAAATCTTCTCCACTGTTTCTTTTAGATAAGCGATGTTACGCTTACCATTTGGGATAACTTTCTCCCAGTCCCACTGGTCAACATAAACAGAGTGGGTCGCATCCAGCGAATCTTCGTCTGGACGAAGGGCCTTCATGTGGACGAAGAGACCTTCACCCTCACCGAAACCAAAACGTGCCAAAGTATGGCGTTTCCATTTAGCAAGAGAGTGCACCACTTCATAAGTAGCATCAGGGATTTGGAGAACCTTGACCGATACGGCATTCTCCACACCCGATAGGTTATCCTGCATCCCGTCTCCAACCCTACTCAAGATAGGACCTTGAACTTCGACAACTTCTAGTTTGTCTTTCAAATACTGGGTAAAAGTGTTTTTGACAAAGGAAATTTCTTCTTGTTGATGAATAAAACTTTTCTTCATAAACTACTCCTCAAAAAATTAATTAAAAGCATTATACACCTATTTCCAAGAAAAGAAAAGAGCAAATACGAAAAAATCAGTGCTCCTTCGAACACTGATGTTAGGGACCTTCTAGTCATTGCGACCGAAGATACGTAGAATACTTAGGAAAAGATTGATAAAGTCAAGATAGATACTGAGAGCCATTGACACAACCCAACCTGTCGCTACACGACCTTGTGATTGTTCATAGGCAAGGCGAATCCTTTGGTTGTCCCAAGCAATCAGCCCAGAGAAGACCAAGACCATGGCTACGCTAATCATATAATCAAAGAAACCGCTAGCCAAGAAAATATTGACTATCATAGCAATAATCAAACCGATGAGAGCTGCCATCATCGCTCGACCAATCCCACTCAAATCTTTCTTAGTGAACATACCGACTGCCGCCATGACAAAAAAGAGAAGGGCACTCGATACAAAGGCAGATAAAACTGTCCCTGGAGTATAGAAGGCCACCACAAAACTAAGGGTAAAGCCGTTTAATACTGAGTAAAGTAAAAATACTGGAAGAGCCGCTGGACTATTCTTTAAGGCCATGCTACTGGCAACAAAGACTAGGGCTAGCTCTGCAAAGGTTGCAATGGTCAACCAGAGACGCCCCTGCATCAAAAAGTAAACCAACTGAGACTGAAAAACTGTCAACATGAGGCCTGATACCAAAGCAGATAGTCCAATCCCCAGACCAACAAAGGCATAGACTTTAGCGTAAAATTGATTGAGACCTGCGCGGTCGTGAATAATAGTGTGATTCATCTTTTCTCCTTTTCTATGAATGTCTTTCCTTGATTATAACAAAGAAAGTTAAAATTAGCTTAAATGGAAAATCAAAATACCAGCTGCAACGGCAACATTCAAACTCTCCGCCTGCCCCTTCATGCTAATATGGACCAACTGGTCTGCACTTTCAGCCATAAGGGGACTAATTCCTTGCCCCTCATTTCCCATGACTAGTACAAAATTTTCTATAGGAGGCAGTTCTCTGTAATCAACAGAATCTTTAGATAGGGTTGTTGCCAGCACTGGGATAGCAACCTCTTTGATTTCCTTAAGAAGCGCTTGACTAGACATCCGGTAAATAGGCAGATGGAAATGACTGCCTTGCATGGAACGTAAGGTCTTGAGACTGTAGATATCTGCCGATTTATCTGAAACAATTACTCCTGTAAAACCTGCTGCATCCGCAGTCCGAATGATAGTTCCCACATTACCAGGATCTTGCACATCTTCCAAAAATAAAAACTTGCCCTGACTCAAGTCAGCTTGTCCTACTTCTTCTTTTTGAACCACCGCGACGATTCCCTGCGGAGTCTGAGAATCCGCCAAATCTAGCAAAATATCCTCTGAAACCCAGACAGTTTGCGGAAACGAGGCTAACTGTTCTCGATAACTTTCTAGGGCAAAGATTTTCTCAATCGTCACTCCAGCTTGGACAGCTTCTTCAAACAAGTGCCAGCCTTCAATCAAATAGGCAGACTTGCGGTATTTTTTTTGGTGTAATTTCTTAGCATTTTTTACCACAGAATTGGCTTTTGAGGTTATAATAGTCATAGAAATATTATAACACAATCAAAGGGGTTTGGTATGCAAAAGGTTAGAATGATCGCCCAAGGTAGGGTGCAGGGAGTCGGCTTTCGTTGGGGTGTTTACAGCTTGGCACTTGAAATTGGTGGCATCACAGGTCGAGTCTGGAATAATGACGACGGCACAGTGGAAATTTTAGCCCAAGCAGACTCATCTACTATCATGGCAAAATTTATCCAAGAAATCCGAAAAGGACCAACACCTTTTTCAAAAATCAGCTACTTAGATGTCAAACTAAGTAACTTTCCTCCTTACCCTGACTTTAAAATCGCAAATTAGGTCTCTAGAACTATTGTATATTTTGTAAAAAAACAGTAGAATAGAAAGGTATAATTTTTAAAGAAGGAATAAAAACAGTGAAATCTATTAAACGTTTTGCACTCTCAGCTATGGGAGTGGCTATGTTGCTAGTCTTGACTGGCTGTGTTAGAGTCGATAAAGCCACAGGAAAGCCAATAGGATTTATTTGGAATACGATTGGAGCGCCTATGGCTGAAGCTATCAAGTACTTCGCTACTGATCAAGGTCTAGGCTTTGGTGTCGCTATCATCATCGTAACCATTATCGTGCGCTTGATTATCTTGCCACTTGGTATCTACCAATCATGGAAGGCAACGCTTCACTCTGAAAAGATGAACGCCCTCAAGCACGTCCTTGAGCCACACCAAACACGTCTCAAGGAAGCGACTACTCAAGAAGAAAAACTCGAAGCCCAACAAGCTCTCTTTGCCGCTCAAAAAGAACACGGCATCAGCATGTTTGGTGGTGTAGGATGTTTCCCTATCCTCCTTCAAATGCCTTTCTTCTCAGCTATCTACTTTGCTGCCCAACATACTGAAGGGGTTGCTCAAGCAAGCTACCTAGGCATTCCTCTAGGTTCTCCAAGTATGATTTTGGTTGCCTGCGCAGGTGTCCTTTACTATCTTCAATCGCTCCTTTCACTTCACGGAGTAGAAGACGAAACGCAAAGAGAACAAATCAAGAAAATGGCTTACGTGAGCCCAATCACGATTGTTGTCTTCTCCCTCATTTCACCAGCCAGTGTCACACTTTACTGGGTTGTCGGTGGTTTCATGATGATTCTCCAACAGTTTATCGTCAACTATATCGTTCGTCCAAAACTTCGCAAAAAAGTCCGTGAAGAACTGGCAAAGAACCCACCAAAAGCAAGTACTTTCTCTACACCAAGTGGACGAAAAGACGTTACCCCTGGACAACCAACTGCTATCACAAGCAAGAAAAAACACAAAAATCGCAACGCTGGAAAACAACGTTCGAGATAAAGCTACGTAAATTATCCAATAATTAAAAAACGAATGAATGATAAATAGTTTTCATCAACTAGATATCATCATTCGTTTTTATTATCTACCGTTACATCTTATACTAGTCGAAAAAGTTAAATAGTTTAAAAGCTCACATATAAAAACTATTCAATCATAAATTAACAAGTAAATCACTATGATTTAATACAATTCACAGTTATTAAAACTTCTGCTCCCTCGTCTCTATTTCTAAGCTCAACTCGGCCTTTGTGTAGTTTTGCAACTCTACATACAAAACTTAGTCCAATACCATAATGTTGCTCTTTATACGATCTAGCTTTATCCATACGATAAAAGAGCTTTCCAAAATTAGTTAAAACTTCCTCTGGAAATTCCGAACCATTATTCCATATACCTATTTTCAATTCCTTCCCCTCTTGCTCTACTCTAATTTTAATTTTAGGATTCTGTTTATCAGCGTATTCCAAAGCATTTGTTAAAATATTTTGTATGGCACGAATCAGAAGAGATTGATTTATATAATAGTTTTCAGTTCCTTTCACATTTTGTTCAAAAGAAAACTTCATCTGATTTTTTATCAAAAAAGAGACTTCTTTCTCTAATTCATTGATAAAATCTGAAGAGGAATACTCCGTCCAACCTGTCTCATCATCATAATAGGTTTTAGAATAGTGAATCAATTGATTGAAATAATCTAGTAACTGTTGACTAGCTCTTTCTATATCTGCTAAGCATTCTTGAGATTGGTCGTTTTCAGTTATCGTCTGCAAAAATTCCACATTTCCCCTAATAATGGTTAAGGGAGTTTTTAAATCATGAGAAGCTGCTGAAACCTGAAACATCAAATCTTCCTTCTGCTGTTTCTCATTAACTATTAATTGTCGAATTCTATCTTGCATCACAATAATCCGATTTCCTGTCTCGCGAAATTCTTTAACCGTTAAACTTTCTGTACATTCCTTCTTCAACCACATACTATTTTCATAAATCAAAGTCATTTCATAACTCAGTTTTTTCAACAATTTTCCAATGTGATAACTTATTAGAACAATCAATAAAACACAAATATATATCCATGATGACACATTAAAAAAGATTGATAGAACACCACTATTGTTTAAAGTTTTCCCATCTTCATTTATTTGTATAGATACTGAAGCTAAGGGAATAAGATAGGCCATTAGTAAGCCAAGACTAAACTGCCAAATAATTCTCCAACAGGTTTCTCGAATTAATTGTCTAAAACTTTTGATTCTACCCATTGATATCCTCCACCGTATAAGGTTTTAATTGGATTTAATTGATAAGGTTTCAACTTTTGACGAATTTGATAAATGTACTCTGAAACCGAACGTAAGAGCGCTTCTGAACTTTGTGGATATAGATAATTATAAATTTCCTCAATAGAATATATTTTACTTGGGTTGCTTGCCAAAAGATTCACTATGTCAAATTCCCTCCTTGTCAGAGCAATCTTATCATCGTTTACAAATAGTTCCTTACTATCCGTATATAGTATAAGCTTCCCAATCTTTATTTGATGAACATTTCCTTTAATCCGTTCTTCACGACGTAAGTGCATTTTAACACGTGCTAACAATTCTTGCATACTAAAGGGCTTCATAATATAATCATCAGCACCTGCATTAATTCCAGCTACTAAATCTTCATCCATATCCTTAGCAGTTATAAAACAGATAGGAACAGTTATCTGTTCGCGAATCATCTGACAGATCTCTAAACCACTAACAGGCATCATAATATCTAATAGAATCAAGTCAAAGCCTGTAAAATCACAAAGATCAATCTCTTCTATCTTATTTCGTATGACTACTTCATATTTTTCATATTCTAGTACTTTTTTTATTAGGCGAAGAATAGCGAGATCATCATCTACCACCAAAATTTTATAAGCCATAACTCACCCTCCTAACTATATTATAGCACTAACCAAGAAAAAGACAGGACATCCCCTGTCTTTAGCGTACATTTCTTCCTATAAGTATCAATGTAGCAAATAGAAAAACAATTAATAACCAAACTATTTGTATCCCTAAGCCTTGCCACACTGGATAATAAAGCGACAAGGGATGGGTATAAAAACAATTCATACTAGCTAGTAATGGTAAATTTCTAAAAAAAGAACTGAATTGTAGTAACATTTGTCCCAACCCCAATAAAAGGGATAAACTGATTCCCAAAATTAAGATAAAAGACTGGGAAATAAATACAAAAATACCACTTAAAAGAGAGAAGGTTAGAATAGAAATACATGCTGGAAATAGGATTGTCAGAACATGTTTAATATTACTCAAAAGATTGATATTGTAGTATCCTTGGGCGATTAGTATACATAATGATATTACAGCGACCAATAATACAATTTCCACACATAATACAATAGCTAGTTTACAGATTATAAATTTCAAACGATTTGGACATGTAAGAAAACTGGTACGAAGGCTAGAACCTGTAAATTCTTGACCTATAAATAGAACCGCTAGACTAACGAAACCTGCCTGTCCTAAATAGAGACTTTGCAGTAGCTGTTCCAAAACAAACTGTAGAGTCAACTGGTCTGGCTTACTATTTAAAAAAACAACCATCGCCGGAATACACAGTAATAGAGCACCTATAATCAACCAGTGCCAAGGATTCATAATAAACTTGAGATACTCACTTTTAAGTTGTTCTTTCAACTTATTCACCTCCTCCAATATCTGACTTGAGTAAGCGGTAAATTGCTAAAGCCAAGAATGAGAAGTTCCAACAAAGTAAAAATAAAATATGTTGTAAACTATTATGTTCTAAAATTTGAGGAGATGTAGCAATCAATCCTTGCCCCAATGCAACTGGAAGAAATTTTGCAACCGATATATAGTTTGCTAAGAATGTTCCTAAATTGTAGACTTGAGGAAGCAAAAATAATAGAGGAACAATGGCTGTTTTAAATGTCAAAGCCATAATATAGGCCAGCAGTCCCAACAAAGTCCAAGCTATACTGGCTAAAAATATATAGAACCAAACTGTTCCATTTAGTAAAAAAAGCAATAAGCCATCTTGTCCTAAAACATAATGTGTCATGTTAATTGTCAAGAATATTGATAGAAAGGAAATGATAAAAGAAAATATAAGCCAAACTAATGTTTTTGAAACTAGGAAAGTACTTCGATTTGTAACAGAGAGGAGGCTTGTACGAATAGCCAAGCCTTTGTATTCCTCGGCTCCGTAAATTGAGCCTAGGATAATCATAATAAAAACACCAAATAAAGTGACATCAAAACCTAAAAATTCAATAGGAGGTAAGGCCTCTGCTAAATCTGGATTTGTCTCTGGTGTAGCATGGATACCAACTGAAACAATTTGAGAAGCACCAATATTTGCTAAAAACGTTTGAAATACCAGTATCAAGAATAGTACAACATGAGTAGCTCTATTATAAAGTAATTTCAATATTTCAGAATGAAGAGAGTAAATAAGTGCCATGTCACTTCCCTCCCTCTGTTAAACTAAAGAAGACTTCCTCTAGTGAAGAAAGATTTTTCATCACTTCTTGTAAAGTCCCTTTTATAAGAACTTTTCCTTTATTTATGATAACTACATCATCTGTTACTGCTTCCACTTCCGATAATATATGAGATGACAGTAAGACGGTCTTCCCTTCTTGAGCTTGTTTTTTTATAAACTCTCTAAACCACCGAATTCCTCTTGGATCCAACCCATTAGTCGGTTCATCCAATATCAGATATTGAGGATTTCCTAATAGAGCTGTTGCAATTCCCAAGCGTTGTCCTTCTCCTAATGATAATTTCCCAATTTTAGATTTTTTCTTATGACTAATATCCACCATATCCAAGACTTGTTCAATTCGCTGACTGGATATCCCATTACTAGCAGCAACAATTTTCAAATGTTGATAAACAGTCCGATCATCAGGAGCTCCTACACTGTCAAATGAAGCTCCTACAGTCTTTAGAGGAAATTTTAATTCCTTATAAGTTTGATCTCCAATTTTGGTAAGACCAGATGTTGCTTTGTCTAATCCTAATAAAATACGTAAGGTTGAACTTTTACCAGCTCCATTTGGACCCAGGAAAGCAGTCACTTTACCTGCTTTTGCTTCAAAAGAAATATCTTTTAAAATTTGAGTTTGGCCATACGACTTACATAAATTTTTAATGGTAATACTTTGTTCCATAGATGTTCTCCTATTCTATTTAATATTTCTAAAAGTAACTATATCTTATACACTCATTTTCGGATTTTTTTCAGAATTTAGAGAGTAAAAAAGATTTAATACTCAATGAAAATCAAAGAGCAAACTAGGAAGCTAGCCGCAGGCTGCTCAAAACACGGTTTTGAGGTTGTAGATAAGACTGACGAAGTCAGTCACATATATACGACAAAGCGACGCTGACGTGGTTTGAAGAGATTTTCGAAGAGTATAAAATTTTGTTTCATTTAATTATCTATATTTGTGTAAATTTAAAAGCCCGATGTTTCCATCAGGCTTCTTTTTTATCCATGTACACGTTTCATATAGTCTTGGTAACTTTCGGTATCCATGAGTTTTTTAGCGTTCTTGACGCGATCTGCTGTTGGTGGTTTAACCCCTTCGAGTGAATATGGAATTCCCAATTCACGCCATTTGAATTCTCCCATAGTGTGATAAGGTAGAATTTCAAACTTATCAACATTTTTAAGGGTCTTGACGAATTTACCAAGTTCAATCAAGTCATCATCTCTGTCTGTCAACCCTGGAACTAGCACGTGGCGAATCCAGACAGGTTTTCCAATATCTGATAAATACTGGGCACAGGCCAAGATATTTTTATTGGTTTGGCTAGTAACAATCTTGTGCTGTTCTTCGTTGATTTCTTTGATATCCAAGAGGACCAAGTCAGTGACAGCCATGAGTTTGTCAAACTTCTCAAGGTAACGTGGTTTATTACGGAAAGGAAGGGCACAGGTGTCCAAAGTACAGTGGATTCCTTGTTCCTTAGCCTTGGTGAAGAGAGCAATCAGGAAATCAATCTGCAAGAGGGCTTCTCCTCCACTGACTGTAATACCGCCCTTATTTCCCCAGAAACCGCGGTAGCGCAAGGCCTCTGTCAAGACATCATCTACCGTCCGTTCACGTGACTTATTGGACTCCATAGCCCAAGTATCCGGGTTATGGCAATACTGGCAACGCATGTGACAGCCCTGCAAAAAGACAATAAAGCGAATACCAGGGCCATCTACCGCCCCAAAACTTTCTGTCGAATGCACCATTCCTGTCACTTGTCCATAATCAATTGTTTCTTCAGACATATCGTTACCTTCCTTGAAAACGTTTTATAGTTTTATTATATCACGACTTGAAGGAAAAACAAGATTTTTGCCTATTTTTTAGAAAGCAATCTGTTTTTCAATTTCATTTTCAATTACTTATCATTTTATTCTTCAAAATCAAAGCCATACAAGGTTGCAAAGTAGTCCTCAGGGCGCTCTGCACGGCGGATTTGACGGGCTTTACCTTCTTCGGTATAGAGGATTTCCGCAGAACGAAGTTTGGCATTGTACTGGTAGCCCATTGAAAAACCATGAGCACCTGTATCATGAATTACCAGCAAATCACCGATTTCTGTATGAGGTAGTTCACGATTTACTGCAAATTTATCATTGTTTTCACAGAGTGAACCAACCACATCTACAACTTCAGCTGGTCCATCTGGATGGGTCAGATTGGTAATATGGTGGTAGGCTCCGTACATGGCTGGACGCATGAGGTTGACTGCTGATGCATCCACACCTAGATAGGTACGGTAGGTTTCCTTCTTATGAGTGACTCTTGTGACCAAAGCACCGTGAGGTGCCAACATAAAACGACCCAATTCGGTGAAAATCTTAACCTGACCAAGACCTGCTGGCGTAAGGACCTCTTCATACACCTTACGAACTCCCTCACCAATCAAGGCAATATCATTTGGCTCCTGGTCTGGACGATAGTTGACACCAATACCGCCAGAAAGATTGATAAAGTCTAGCGAAATGCCCAACTTTTCCTTGATTTCAACAGCCAATTCAAAAAGCTGACGCGCCAACTCTGGATAATAGAGATGGGTCACGGTATTGGACGCTAGGAAGGAGTGGATCCCAAATGTCTTAGCTCCTTTTTCCTTCAATATAGCAAAAGCTTCAAAGAGCTGGTCCTTGGTCATGCCAAACTTGGCTTCTCCAGGATTGTCCATGATATCTGTTCCCAGTTCAAAAACACCACCAGGATTGTAACGACAAGAGATGATTTCTGGAATGCCTGCTGCGCGCTCTAGATGTTCAATATCTTCAAAGGCATCCAAGTTAATGGTCGCACCCAATTCACGCGCATAGGCATATTCCTTATCTGGCGTATTGTTTGAAGAGAACATAATCTCAGAACCAGGGAAATTCAGTTTATGACTCATCAAAAGCTCCACATAACTAGAGCAGTCCACGCCACAGCCTTCCTCTTGGAGAATTTTCAAAATAACTGGGGTTGGAGTAGCCTTAACTGCAAAATATTCCTTAAAGCCCTTGTTCCACGAAAAGGCTTGGTTGACGGCTCTTGCCTTCTCACGAATTCCCTTCTCATCATATAAGTGAAAGGGAGTCGGGAACTCGGCAACAATCTTTTCTAAGTCTTCTTTATTGATAAATGGTGTTTTCATAAGTTTCCTTCTATTCTATTTGCAAAGAAAGGCTGGGACAATCGTTCCAACCTTTAGTTCTATCTCTTATTTGTCTTCGTCAAAGATATTGCCAACCTCAACATCGATGGCTTGGTTCTTGACATCAATATTGGTTACCTTCAAGAGTGACTTGTAGTCAAACTGCTTTTCACGTTCTTCTTGGGCATTGTCCGCAAAGACCGCTACACCTGCCAATTCTGAATCAAACTCACGCAAGAGACTGATCATCCCATTGACAGTTCCGCCACCTTTCAAGAAGTCATCCACAATCAAGACACGGCTGCCTGCCTTGAGACTACGTTTTGAAAGGAACATTTTCTCAATGCGGTCACCACTTGAACCGGATACATAGTTGACGCTGACAGTTGAACCTTCGGTAATTTTCAGGTCACGGCGCACAATAACAAAAGGAACATTGAGGACATTGGCAACTGCATTTGCAAGTGGAACACCCTTGGTCGCTACGGTCATAACGGCATCAATTTTTTGGTCCATAAAGCTCTTGGCAATAATACGACCAATATTTTTCAAGATAGCTGGTGTGCTAAGCAAATCAGACAGGTAGATATAGCCACCTGGCAAGATACGGTCACTTTCTGACAACTTGGCACGCAAGTCCTCAACCATTTCCTTGGCATCATGGCTTGAGATTGATGGGGTGAAAATGACACCACCACCAGCACCAGTTACTGTCTGGATATGGCCAATTTCGATTTCCTCAAAGGCGCGTTTGATAATCACGATATCCTCTGAGATGGATGATTTAGCAGATTCGTACTTTTCAGCAAAAGTATTGAGACTAGTTAGTTTATAAGGATTATTAATCAAATAGTTGGAAATGACAACCATCCGATCACTTCTTCTTAATTTCATTTCTATTTCCCACTTCATTTAATTTTGATATTTTATCTATTATACCATATTCACATAAAAAAACGAACATTCTTATCCTAAAAAATGCTCATTTTTCTTAAATTATTAATCTAAATCTGGTTTATAGAAGGAACGATTGTCCATAGCGAAGATTTTATTGGTCATCTCTCCCTTATCCACCAAAGCAAGAGCAGTTGACATCATCATCATGCTTGCATCCAGATTGTCAATCATATGGATAATCTCTGCTTCCATAATGCGTGGACGGACTGGACTTCCATACTCAAGCAAGCCATGGTGACTAAGGATGACGTGACGAAGCAGAACGACTTCTTCCTTGGTATCATCGATGCCGAGTTCCATCACTGTCTTGGTAATTTCACTATCAATCAGAGCAATATGACCAAGAAGATTGCCTCTGACTGTATACTCAGTCTGGTCTGGTCCCGTCAACTCAATGACCTTGGCCAAGTCATGCAGCATAATTCCTGCATAGAGCAGGCTCTTATTGAGCTGAGGATAGACCTCGCTAATGGCATCTGCCAAACGTACCATAGTCGCCGTATGATAGGCCAAACCCGTTTCAAAGGCATGATGGTTAGTCTTGGCAGCTGGATAAGAGTAAAATTCCTTATCATATTTGGTGTAGAGATTTCGGACAATTCGTTGCCAAACAGGATTTTCAATTTTAAAAATCATTTGCGCCATGTAGTCACGGATTTCCTTGACATCAACTGGCGACTTGACCTTGAAATCAGCTGGGTCATTGGGTTCGCCGGGTTGAGGCAGGCGGAGAGTAATTTGATTGACCTGAGGGGTGTTATTATAAACTTCTCGGCGCCCTTTCATGTGAACAACCTTACCTGCTGTAAAGGCCTCAACGTTATGAGGTTGGGCATCCCAGAGTTTCCCTTCAATCTCGCCACTATCATCTTGGAAGGTAAAGGCTAGATAGTTTTTCCCAGCGCGAGTTTGTCTCAGGTCAGCTGACTTGATTAGGTAAAAGCCTTCAAACAGCTCATCTTTTTTCATGTGACTAATCTTCATATTCTTCCTCATTTTCTTGGAAATGGAGTAGATCAAGCGCAGGCTCACCTTCTGATAACTCAATGTGACGGAGCGTCCGCTCGATAGCTGTGGTACGACGGTTTAATAATTCATCAATATTGCCAGAGGCATGTTGGAGATGCTTTTGTGCCTTGACCAGAATACCACCAAACTTGCCAAACTCGGTCTTGACGCTGGCAAGAGTCTTACTGATATGGTCGGCACTCTTTTGGATATTGAGAGTCTTGAAGCCAACTGATAGAGAGTTAAGCAGGGCTGATAGGGTACTTGGACCTGCGACAATAATCTGCTCTTCCCGTCTCAAATCATCAAAGAAGACCGGATTGCGGACGATTTCTGAGTAGAGACCTTCTGTCGGAACAAACAAGATTCCAAAATTGGTCGTCCGAGGCGGTGCTATGTACTTGCTCTTGATATCCTTGGCAAAGCGTTTGACGCTGGCTAGGAGCGACTTACGACAGCGTTCGATCTCGTCCTTGTCACCCGCTTCATAGGCTTCTTCTAAGCGGTAATAATCTGCCAGTGGAAACTTGGAGTCAATCGGTAAGTAGACATATTCCTGGTCACCCTGTCCAGGCAACTTGATGGCATACTCCACTCGTTCACTAGAGTTTTCAACCGTTGCGTATTCTCGTTCGTACTGGGCAGGTGTCATGATGTCTTCGATGATTTGCCCCAGTTGCAATTCTCCCAGAATCCCTCGCGTTTTGGTTCCAGAGAGAACCTTGTTGAGGGCTCCGACATCGCGGGCAACTGTCTGCATTTCTCCAAGACCACGATTGACAGACTCCAGTTGTTTGGAAACTGTCTCGAAGGAGGCTTGTAAGCGTGTCTGCAAGGTCTTTTCTAGTTTTTCCTCGACTGTCTGGCGCATTTGTTCCAAACGTTGCTCATTTGATTCCTGCAGGGCTTGGAGACGTTGGTCAGTCTTATCCCTGGTTTGGAGGAGATTCTCCGTCATTTCTTGACGGACCTGAGTTAAGCCTTGGTGCAACTCGATTCGCACTTCTTGCAAACGGTCACTGACAGCCACTTCCAAATCTTTTTGGTCCAACTGACTGGCTTGTCGGGCTTGTTCAAAGCGGTAGTCCAACTGGTCTGACAAGTGATCTGCCTGATCCTCCAAGCTCTTGCTTAGGTGTTTCTCCTGCTTATCCTGCCTTTGCCAAATCAGAAAGAGGCCAGCAAGGTTGGCAATCAATAATAGAACAAGTAAACTTTCCATCCTACCTCCTGTCCTTGCTATGCAGCACGACTACATAGCCATCTGGGCAAGTCACCGACACTTCCCTATCTATATATTCGTTAGAAGCGTACACTTTTTTAAAGAAAAAATTTTCCTCAGTCAACTCATACTTAGCACCGAGAATAGTCAGCTGGCTATCCCGAACTGGCATAAAGGCTAGATAGTCATAGTCTAAACGAGGTTCTAACTGACTGGTCCCTTCTGGACAATAGGCAATCAAATTTTGCCCATCTTCAATCGCTATCTGGCGCATATAGGGAGCCAACTTAGGATTGCTAGGTAGAAAGACGTTAGCTAGCATATGATCAATACGACCACCCAAAGCACCGAAAATAGTGACCGCAGCCTGAGGATTTTGCTCAAAGATGGTTAAGAGAGCCAGTTCCAAATCTGTATCATCTTTTTCTGGTCGGGCTTGGACAAAATGCTGGGCACGTTTTTGAATCACCTGTCGCTCTTCTTCCGTCACAGAATCAAAATCTCCGACTGCTAGAGCAAGAGGCAAATCTTCTTCCAAGACCCAGAGAGAACCTCGATCCACACCGACAAATCTATCAAAGTCCGTCCGGTAATGACCGCGGTCTCCGCCAGCAAAAACAGCAACCCTAGTCCAGTTGTTTTCTGAGAGTTTGTACTCGCTCATTGACTTCTCCCTTAAAGACATAGGAACCTGCTACAAAAACAGTCGCACCAGCTTCTTTGGCCAGAGCAATAGTTTGGTCATCAATCCCGCCATCCACTTCGATTTCAAAGTTCAAGCCTTTTTCCTTACGAAGTGCAACCAACTCACGAACCTTATCCATGGTTTCTGGCAGAAAGGCTTGCCCACCAAAACCTGGATTAACCGTCATGACTAAAACTTGGTCAACTAGATGAAGGACGTGCTTGATAGCTTCAACAGGCGTACCAGGATTGATGACAACTGATGGCTTGACACCGAGTGAACGAATTTTTTGGAGGGCACCATGAATATGGGGTGTTGCTTCCACATGAATGCTAATGATATCCGCTCCCGCACGCGCAAAGTCTTCTAAATGATGCTCAGGATTAGCTACCATCAAGTGGCAGTCAAAGACCATCTTGCTATGAGGGCGAAGAGCTTCGACCACACCTGCACCAAAACTGATTTGTGGCACAAAGTGCCCATCCATGATATCGATATGGGCATATTCTGCCCCAGTTGCTTCTAGGCGTTTGATTTCACGTTCAAAGTTGGCATAATCTGCTGCCAGAATTGACGGAGCAATCTTGTATTGAGACATAGGTTTCTCCTTATTTTGGAATTTTTTTGCTGACTTTTTTATAGGTTTCTCTGCGATTTTCAATCTCACTGAGGAATTGCAGGTAGTTGTCAAAACGGAAGGTGGCAATGGCACCCTCTTCTACTGCCGGCTTCACTGCACAGGACGGCTCATGGGTATGGGTACAAGTACGGAACTTACAATCTCGGCTAACAGTAGCAATCTCTGGGAAGGCCTGATTGAGGTCTTCAGCCGTTGTTACTTCATAGTCCAAGGATGAAAAACCTGGTGTGTCTGCGATTTTACCCCCATTGAGATTGTAAAAACTAACAGCTCGAGTGGTATGGCGCCCGCGACCCAAACTGTCTGAGATTTCTCCTGTTTCAAGATTGAGGTCTGGTGCGATTTTGTTGAGAAGAGTTGACTTCCCAACACCTGTCTGCCCCATAAAGACTGTCACTTTGCCTGTTAACAAAGGCAATAGTTCCTCTTTACTGGTCACAAAGTCATAGCCGATGTCACCATAAGTCTGTTTATAAAAATCCAGTTCTCCTCTATCTTCCAGCAAATCCATTTTGGAAATATAGACGATGGGATGAATACCCTTGTGCTCCAAAAGAACTAAGAAACGATCCAACAAATTGCTGTTAAATTCAGGTTCCTTGACGGACATGATTACTACAGCTTGGTCAATATTGACAATAGGCGGACGGACCAGACTGTTTTTTCGTTCGTGAATCTTGAGAATATAGCCTTCTGAATTTTCCTCGGCAGAAAAATCGACCCAGTCCCCAACATAAGGGGTATGACCTTTTTTACGGAAATTTCCACGCGCGCGTGTTTGATACACCTGGCCCTCGCTTTCCACATAATAGAATCCTGCTAAGGCTTTAATGATTTGTCCCTGCATCTTAGAGTCCTTGCCCTTTAAGCGCGTCTGCTAGGCTGGCAAATTCTGCCAAGCTGAGAGCTTCCCCACGCACACTTGGTGACAAGCCTGCTTGGTCCAATGCCTTGGTCAGCTTGTCCTTAACTTCTTCAGTCTTGCCAAAGTAACCTGTCAAGTTATTCCACAAGGTCTTGCGGCGATGGGTAAAACTTGCCTTAGAAACCTTAAAGAAGAAGTTCTCGTCTTCCACTGCTACAGCTGGCTCTGGACGGCGCACCATTTTCAGAATAGCAGAGTCCACGTTTGGCGCTGGCACAAATACCGTACGAGGCACGATGAAGGCAACCTTGGCAGTCATGTAATACTGCACAGCGATTGACAAGCTACCGTAAGCCTTGGTATTCGGCTGGGCTGAAATGCGGTCCGCCACTTCTTTCTGCATCATAACGACAAACTCACTAAAAGGAATGCCACTTTCAATCAAGTGCATAAGAATAGGCGTCGTGATGTAGTAAGGCAAGTTGGCTACTACCTTGATTGGCAAATCAGGATTTTTGAAATTCTGGATATGTTGCGCCAAATCGACCTTGAGAATGTCCTCGTTGACTACGGTCACATTGTCAAAATCACGCAAGGTATCTGCCAAAATAGGCACCAAACGGTGGTCGATCTCAAAGGCCATAACTTCTGCTGCACGCTCAGCCAAAAACTCCGTCAAGGCACCAATCCCTGGCCCGATTTCGATGACATTAACCTGGTCATCAATCTCAGCCGTATCCACGATTTTTTGAAGAATATTGGTATCCGTCAAAAAATTTTGCCCGAAGGACTTTTTAAAGGTAAAACCGTGACGCTCCAGCACTGCCTTGGTCACGCTGTAATCTGCAATTCTCATTTATTCTCTTTTCTATTATCTGTTACTACTATTGTAACACATTCCCCTTACATTTGGGGTCTGCTTAGCTGTTCTCATAAGATTTCATAGCTTCTTCCACTTCTGCCAAGGAGACCCCAAATAACTCTAGGCGTTTGAGGAGTTGCTTGCCGTTGGAATAGCCGATTCGGAGAGCCTCTCCTAAATATTCTCGTCGCTTACGGCTATCTGCTCCTGCTAGAAAACCAAGGCGAATCAAGTCGGTACGACTGATGTCAAACTGACTCTCATGTTCAAATTGTTCTGTCACCTGAGCTAGAGCCGTTTTCAGGTCTTCATAGCTGGCATGCTCAATCCCTAGAGACCGCCCCTTGGTCTTGGACTTAGGAACAGCTTCATCGCGTTTGAGGAAAGCATGCTGAACTGTTGGAATGGCCGTCATAATCATGCGACGAATCCGCTCCCCATTAAAATCTGGGTCTGTAAAGACAATGACTCCATGGCGTTGGTGTAGACGCTGAATCCGCTCTATATCCTGGTCATTAATGGCAGAACCTCGAGTCTCATAGGTCTCTACCTCGAAATAACGTTTGAGATTAGCCGTATCGTCGCGACCTTCAACCACGATGACTTGGGAAATTTTTTCTTTCATTACTTGCTGTCCAATCCAAAAATGCACTCTGCATTTGCAGTCGTTGCCACCGCTAGCTCTTCTGTCGTCATGCCACGCAAATCCGCGATAAAATCTACTACATAGCGAGTATAGGCTGTTTTGTTTTCGCGACCACGTTTAGGAACAGGAGCCAAATAAGGCGCATCTGTTTCCACCAAAATCTTGTCCAAAGGAAGTTCTCTAGCCGCCTCTTGGATATCGGTTGCCTTCTTAAAAGTCACCACTCCTGAGAAGGAAATAGTCATACCAAGCGCGACAAACTTCTCTGCCCATTCAAGAGTCCCTGAGAAAGAATGCATGATGCCACCACGAGGACCAACTCCCTCGGTCTTGATAATCTCATAGGTATCTTCCAACGCATCACGGGTATGGACCACAAAAGGTAAATCCAAGTCCTTAGATAACTGAATCTGACGGCGAAAAACCTGCTCCTGCACTTCTTTGGACGCTGTCATCCAATGATAATCCAAACCAATCTCACCCAAGGCAACTACCTTTGGATGCTTGAGCTTGTCAAGCAAGTAGGCTTCAATCTCCTCCGTGTAAGTCCTTGCTTCTGTAGGATGCCAACCAATAGTTGCGTAGAGTTGGTCATACTCATCCACCAACTCCAAAGCACGCTCAATCGTCGGTTTATCAAAACCAACAATATTCATCTGTGTCACACCCATCTCAGCAGCCAAAGCAATTTCTTCTGCCTCACGACCTGCAAATTCTTCTACATTCAAGTGTGTATGTGTATCAAAAATCATCTCTTCTAACCTCGTTTTCTATCTTCTATTATACCAAAAAACTGCCCTCTCTCCTCATCTGTAAAAAATATTCTAAAATCCATCGTCGTCTCTTGACGCTATTTTTCCAAAGCAGTATAATAGCACTTATTGAAATTTTCAGAAAAGGAAAATACCATGTTTACAAAATTAAAACAGACCTTTATCGGTCGTCCTCTTAAGTCCTTAACAGAAGGCGAGGGAGGGTTGCTGGGAAAAATGCAGGCCTTAGCCATGTTGTCAAGCGACGCTCTATCTTCCATTGCCTATGGACCTGAGCAAGTAGTCCTCGTCTTGGCTAGTCTCTCTCCTCTAGCTATATGGTGGAGCCTTCCTATTGGCCTTTTTGTCCTCCTGCTTCTAGCTAGTTTAACCGTTTCCTACCGTCAAATCATCCACGCCTATCCTCAAGGAGGAGGGGCCTATATGGTTACTCGAGAAAATCTATCGCCCGAGCTAGGCTTGATTGCTGGAGGTAGTCTGCTGGTTGACTACATGCTGACTGTGGCAGTATCGGTATCATCTGGAGCTGATGCTATCACAGCAGCTCTCCCTGCTCTCCACCCTTACAACCTCCACATCTCCATTTTTCTGGTTTGCTTGCTCATGCTTTTGAACTTACGGGGGTTGAAAGAATCTGCCAGTTCACTGATGATTCCTGTCTATCTCTTTATCATCAGTACTGTCTTTCTCTTGCTCTATGGAATCTTTCAACTAGCGACAGGTTCTCTCAGCTATCAGGCGACTTCTCCTATCGGACATGCTGTACCGAATCTGTCTATCGTTCTCATTCTAAGAGCTTTTACCAGCGGATCTGCCTCTCTGACAGGGGTTGAAGCTATTTCAAATGCCGTTCCCTTTTTCAAGGCTCCAAAAGAAAAGAATGCCGCTCAGACCTTGACCATCATGTCACTGATTTTAGGTTTTCTTTTTGCTGGTATCACCTTCCTAAACTACTGGATGGGGATTATGCCTCAACACGGAGAAACTATTCTTTCACAAATGGCTCAAGGCATCCTTGGTAATTCCTTCTTGGGTCACCTTTGCTATTATATCTTCCAATTCTCCACAGCCTTGATTTTAGCCGTAGCTGCAAATACTGGCTTTTCGGCCTTCCCTATGCTGGCTTACAATATGGCTAAAAACAAGTACATGCCCCATCTCTTTATGGAAAAAGGAGACCGGCTAGGCTACTCTAATGGAATTTTAACTCTGGCTTTTGGGGCTATGATTCTTCTTCTCATTTTTAATGGCAATACCGAACGTTTGATTCCCCTTTATACTATCGGTGTCTTCGTGCCCTTTGCCCTTTCTCAGACTGGGATGATTCGTCATTGGAAAAAAGAAAAGGGGACAAATTTTTTAAAACCTGCCCTTACCAATATCCTTGGAGCTATCATTTGCTACGCTATCGTGTTGATCCTGCTCTTTTTCCGTCTCAGTGATATCTGGCCTTTCTTCCCGATTATTCTCGTACTCACTCTACTCTTCTTGGCAATTCACAGTCATTACCAAAAAGTAGCCCAACAACTGCGTCTCTATGAAGGCATCGAAAAACGTACCTACGATGGCAATCTAGTTCTCGTCCTAGTAGGAAATGTTACCCGCGTCAGCGTTGGAGCCATTAACTATGCCCAAAGTATCGGAGATGAAGTCCTAGCCATGCACATTTCTACTAAGGAAACAGCAGAGAAAGACCAAGAAATTCTCCAAGAATTTGCCGATCACTTCCCAACCATTACTCTGAAGAACATCAAGACCAGCTACCGCGACATCATCACGCCTACTGTCAAGTATGTCAAACGGATCTCTGAGGATGCCCAGAAAAAGAACTATACAGTCACTGTTCTGGTACCCCAGTTTATCCCTAATAAACCTTGGCAAAATATCCTGCACAATCAGATGAGTCTTAAACTCAAATACGCCCTTCGTTGGCACCAAGACGTCGTTGTCGCTAGCTACTCTTATCACTTAAAAGAATAAATAAAAGGCCCTACCAGAACCAAGAAGCTCTGGTAAGGCCTTTTTCTGAATCCAGTCACTATGCTTAACTGAAAAGCATGACTAGGAATACTATTGAATGTGGTTAGCTAAATCTTCCTGAGCTTTTTTATTTGACTCAGCTTTTTCTTTCAGCCATTTTTCATAGAGTTCTTGGTACTGTTTAGCGGTTACTGGCTCTTTTTGCAATTCAACATATTTGTAGTTGTCCGCATTTCCCTTATGACCAACAAATGAGAATGGTCCTGTAAACGGTACAGTCTTACGGAAGATTGGGTTAGCTCCACCACTTTGAACTGGTAGGAAGAGGGCACTATCTGTCAACCAAGCTTGAGCTTCAGCATATTTTTCATAGCGAGCTTGAGTATCTGTGATTTCCGCATCAGCCTGATCCAAGAGTTTCTTGTAGTCAGAAAGACCAATCTTGTCCTTGACTTCCTTGTCTTTTCCTTCAGACAAGCCCATGTTTTTCAACTGAGAACCTGTCTCTGGATCAAGAATAGCTAGGTAAGTCTTAGGATCTGAGTAGTCTCCACCCCATCCTGATATGTCAATATCATAGTCTTTTTGTTCTGCTGTATCTGCAAAGTAGGTTGCTTGGTCTTTTTCATCTGGAGAAAGTTGGATAACATCGATAACTACATTCTCCTTACCAAGGTTTTCTTCCACTGTTTGTTTGAAAGATCCAGCTTGTTGCACATCCAACTTAGCAGTCTGGTCAACTGGCATATCCAAATGAATTGGGAAAGTTACTCCCTGTGCTTGCAGACTTTCTTTGGCCTTGGCAAACTTCTCTTTGGCCTTTTCAGGATTCAAGAAGGCTTGCTTACCATCGTTTAGATTGATATTTGCCCAATCTTTACCATAGTTGACAATTTTCTCATTAACAACATCACCGAAGTTCTTATCACCAACTTGGACAAAGTCACTTGGTGTAACCGTATTACGCAAGATACGGTCTGCTCCTTCTTCACCATTTGTCTGTGCTGCATAAGCATGACGGTCAAAGGCAAAGTTGATAGCCTGACGGAAATCTTTATTTTGCATAGCTGCGCGTGAATCTGTCTTTTCCTTATCAGACTGTTTCATAGTTTGCTTGTAGCTTTGACGATTCACGTTGAAAAGATAGTAGAAAGTAACTGAGTTTTGTGGTGTATAGGTAATCTTGTCCTCATTTCCCTTCTTGAGTTCAGCAAAGACTGAACTTGTTGGGAAGATACGGCCATCTGTATAGTTACCATCCAAGAAACCTCTAGCAATGCTGTCTTGGTCAGAACCGTCAAAGAAAGAGAGTTTCACTTTCTCGATTTTAACATTGTCCTTATCCCAGTAATTAGGATTTTTATCAAGTTCAATCAAAGATTTGGATGAGAAAGATTTAAACAAGTAAGGACCATTTGACAAGATACTTGATGGTGTTACGCTTCCAAAGTCATCTCCTTTAGACTTCAAGAAGGCTTCATTTACAGGATTAAGGATACTTGCTGTTGTTTTAGAGTTCCAATAAGTCTCAGGTTGGTTGAGAGTGTATTGTAGCGTGTAATCATCCACTGCCTTAACACCAACAGTTCCAAAATCAGATGATTTCCCTTCAACATAGTCTGCTAGTCCCTTGATAGAGTCTTGAACCAAGTACAAGTTCTCAGCTTTTTTATCAGCAGCATACTTGAGACCAGTCACAAAGTCATGAGCGGTTACATCCGCATACTCTTCTCCTTCAGAAGTGTACCATTTAGCCCCCTGACGGATTTTATAAGTGTAAGTCAAACCATCTTTTGACACGGTCCATGACTCAGCCATAGAGGGAATGAGATTGCCATACTGGTCATTTTCCAACAAACCATCAACCAAGTTGGTTGTGATGCTAGATGTAGAATCTCGTGTAGAGGTAATATAATCCAAGGTATCAGGGTTGCTAACAAAGATATAAGAGTAAGTCTTGTCTGCATTACTTGATTGGGAAGACCCACATGCCGCTAGAGCTAGACCTGCTGTCAAAGCCATAGCTCCAAAAAGCATAACTTTTGATTTCTTCATGATTATTCTCCATTTTTTACTATATGTGAAATATTATACACTATTTGAGCAAAAATATAAAGCCTTTTTAACTTTTTTACAAAAATAAAAATCAGTAGACTCGAGTTCCTACTGATTTTTGTTATGGTTCGTTTGGATTATGCAGCCAAAACTTTGCGTCCTTTACGACGACGAGCTGCCAATACGCGACGACCGTTTTTAGTTGACATACGGTTACGGAATCCGTGTTTGCGCGCACGACGAAGTTTACTTGGTTGATAAGTACGTTTCACGATGAATACCTCCTCATAGATTTTGTATTCGTTTAGCCGGCTATAAAGTGATCAGTTACTAAACATACTTTACTATTCTATCTGATTCTTTTACTTTTGTCAATAGCTCTAGGCAAATGTTTCCAGCTTTTTCGAATGTAAGCCCTATCTACGATACTGTTTCAAGAAACGAGTCATCTTTTCTTGGATTTGGGCCAGTTCATCAACACGAGGAAGATAAACGATACGGAAGTGGTCTGGTTCCTGCCAGTTAAAGCCTCGACCATGAACCAAGAGAACCTTTTCCTGTTTCAAGAAATTAAGGACAAATTGCTCATCATCATCGATACGGTACATATTGCGGTCGATTTTCGGGAAGATATAGAGTCCAGCCTTAGGTTTAACTGCAGACAAACCAGGAATATCTTGAATGGCATTGTAGATGAAGTTTCTTTGCTCGTAAATTCGTCCACCAGGAAGAAGCAATTCATCGACTGATTGGTGGCCACCCAAGGAAGTTTGTACGACTTGTTGGGCCAAAACGTTAGAGCAAAGGCGCATATTGGATAGCATATTGAGCCCTTCGATATAGCCCTTGACATGAGTCTTAGGTCCAGACAAGACCATCCAACCCACACGGAAACCAGCAATACGGTGGGATTTTGATAGACCATTCATGCTAACACAGAAGACATCTGGTGCCAAGCTCGCCACAGGCGTATGCACATGCCCATCCATTACCATGCGGTCGTAAATTTCATCCGCAAAGATAATCAAATCGTTTTGACGAGCAATCTCAATAATCTCCAACAAGAGTTCCTTAGGATAAAGGGCTCCAGTTGGGTTATTTGGATTGATAAGGACGATTGCCTTGGTATTGGAAGTGATTTTTGACTTAATATCGTCAATATCTGGATACCATTCTGCAGCTTCATCACAGATATAGTGAACGGCATTTCCTCCAGCTAGGCTGACAGCTGCTGTCCAAAGAGGATAGTCTGGCATTGGCACCAAGACCTCATCCCCATTGTCCAAAAGCCCCTGCATGGACATGACAATCAGCTCACTGACACCATTTCCAAGGTAGATATCATCAATATCTACGTTTGGGAATTTCTTCAATTGGCAATACTGCATGATGGCCTTACGGGCTGAAAAAATCCCTTTGGAGTCAGAATATCCTTCACTATCACGCGCATTCATAATCAAGTCATGAATGACCTCGTCTGGAGCTGTAAAGCCAAATTCTGCTGGATTTCCTGTATTCAGACGTAAAATTTTTTCTCCGTTTGCTCGCATCCGCATGGCTTCTTCCAAAACAGGACCACGGATATCATAAGCAACATGCTCTAACTTACTAGATTTGTTATATTCTTTCATCTTGTTTCCTCAATTCATCAGGATAGTAACATTATACCACTAGAAAGAAAATGCGACAAGTTTGCTGAAATGTTTTACTAGATTAAGATAGAAGAAAAACCTCGCTAAAAGCAAGGTCAAGACAGGGGAGATAGCAGGTATTTTGCGAAAAACACATCACATACCAAAAGATAAACCTAGAAAAAGCAAGCCTAAAAAGGAGTCATAAAGAAGATTGAACATGAGGAAAAGTCCCCATATCATCAAGTAATCCCAACGCCCACTTCGTTTTGCAACTAGGAACAAAATTAGATGGTAGAGTACATGAAAGACTAAAAAGCCGATAAAACCTGGATAAAGAAGCGGAATCAGCTTCTCTAATTGCCAGATCATGATAACTTCTAGCAAGACTGAAACTAGGATGATTCCATAATAAAGGAAATTTGATTTTTTTGCTTCTTGAAAAGAGTTTTTCATCATTCTCCCTTCCTTCACTTCTTTCCTGCTATCCTTTCTTTTATTTTATCATATATTTATATAGATTTTAAGCGCTAATATTCTTTTAAAAAATACCTTTTTTGCTTTACTTCTATAGTGAAAAGGTTTACAATTATAGTAAGAAAATTTCAGGAGGTTTCATTATGGCACAACGTTACCAAAATATCATGGTCGCAATCGATGGTTCTAAGGAAGCGGACTTGGCTTTTGTCAAGGGAGTTCATTCTGCTCTACGAAACGACGCTAGACTCACCATCGCACATGTCATTGACACACGCGCACTCCAAAGCGTATCCACCTTTGATGCTGAAGTTTACGAAGAACTCCAAGTCGACGCTGAAAGTCTGATGAAAGAGTACGAAAAACGTGCAAGGGATGCTGGTGTGGCAAATGTTCACATCGTCATTGAAATGGGAAATCCAAAGACCCTACTAGCACGTACTATTCCAGATGCAGAGGAAGTAGACCTCATCCTCGTTGGTGCAACTGGTCTCAACGCCTTTGAACGCCTCTTGGTCGGTTCTTCATCTGAATACATTCTCCGCCATGCTAAAGTCGATTTGCTGGTTGTGAGAGAACAAGAAAAAACCTTATAATCACAAAGAAAAGGAGCCCCTAGCTCCTTTTTGTTTACTATTTATACTCTTCGAAAATCAAATTCAAACCACGTCAACGTCGCCTTGCCGTATATATGTTACTGACTTCGTCAGTCTTATCTACAACCTCAAAACAGTGTTTTGAGCTGACTTCGTCAGTTCTATCTGCAACCTCAAAACAGTGTTTTGAGCAGCCTGCGGCTAGTTTCCTAGTTTGCTCTTTGATTTTCATTGAGTATTATTTCTCTCTTTATGGCGTTCATAAGCCTTGAGTTGGCGCTGCAGTTCCTTTTTAATCGCAGGTTCTGGAGCATATTTTTCTTCCCAATCATCTGGTTTTAAGATTTTGTGGGTCACTGGATCAAAATGAGCCTTGCCATCTGGGAAAATTTTCCCCATATTGGCCTGATGAACAATATCAAAAATACGTTCTGGGTCCACTCCCATCAAGACAAAACTGCCATAGGTGAAGTAAAGTGTGTCAATCAAGGCATCCACCTGCCCTACCAAATCTTGCTGGGCAGGTGTCTTCTTGGCTACTTTCTCTGCTGCCTTATCAAGAGCCTGATGAAGTTGCGATAGAGCTTGACCAAAGTCCTCTTCAGAAGGACTGGCAGCTCGAACAAACTCCACCAATTCTTCTATTTTAAAGCCAGCCCTGTGGGTTGCACCTTCTAAATCCCAAGCTCGAGGTTCTTCTTGGGTTCGTTCATCCATCATGTGGTGGAAGGTCTTGACCTTATTGAAATGATAGTCACGGCTGACAAAGACTTTTTCTGAAGCCAAAACACCAAAATGTTCCAAGGCCTTGTGGATTCCGTCTTGCTGATTGCTGGTGGTGATGTGTTTGGCAACTTCCTTGACACTGCTACTACCATTTCCCATAGCAACTGACATACCGACACCAGCCAGCATTTCAAGGTCGTTATCCGAATCACCAAAGGCCATCACTTGGTTGAGGTCAAAACCATATTCTTTCCCAACTCGTCGAATGCCTTCCAATTTAGAATTTCCTTGATTGATGACATCCGCTGCAAAAGGATTGCTACGTGTCAATTTCAAGTCTTCAAAATCAGCTGCCGCCTTCTCAGATTCTTCTGGCGTCATCAGCATCAAGACTTGGTAGATAGGCTGATTCATTAGATCAAGCAGGTCTTCTTCCTTTTGGGGAACAACCTTGCTGACCATACGATTAAAGGAGTGACTCACCGTCCGAGTTAAAACAGAGGGAACGAAGCGACTGATTCGTTGGGAAAAAGAACCCAGACCAAAGGACATGATTTTAGAACCCAGCATAGCATCCTTGGTCCCTAGGGCAATCTCCTTACCTTCTTTTTTAGCATAAGTAATTAGCTGGCGCAAATGTAACTTGGAAATAGGACTCGTGAACAAGACCCTGTCTTTAGTAAAGATATACTGGCCATTGTAGGTTACCGCAAAGTCCAAATCCAAATCGTCCATCAATTCCTTAACAAAAAAAGGTCCTCGACCTGTCGCTACGCCGACAAGTACCCCTTGCTCTTTGACGATTTTAATCGCGTCCTTAGTGGATTTCAAAACACTCTTGCGATCGTTGACCAAGGTTCCATCGATATCAAAAAAAACAGCTTTGACTTCCATCCTGTCCCAATCTCCCCTTTTGTGATACAATGATTATACCACATTTCAGAAAGAGTGAGTAAATCATGCCTAAGAAAATCCTTGTTTTACATACGGGTGGGACTATTTCCATGCAGGCCGATGCTTCTGGCGCTGTTGTGACGAGTTCGGATAATCCCATGAACCATGTGTCCAATCCCCTCGAAGGAATCCAGGTCCACGCCCTAGACTTTTTTAACCTGCCAAGCCCTCATATCAAGCCCAAGCATATGCTGGCCCTCTACCAAAAAATCAAAGAGGAAGCAGATAACTACGATGGAGTGGTGATTACACACGGAACCGACACTTTAGAGGAAACAGCTTATTTCCTTGATACCATGGAAGTTCCCCACATGCCCATCGTTCTAACAGGGGCCATGCGCAGCTCCAACGAACTCGGTAGTGACGGTGTCTATAATTATCTGAGTGCTTTACGAGTGGCTAGCGATGACAGGGCTGCTGACAAAGGAGTTTTGGTCGTTATGAACGATGAAATCCACGCTGCCAAGTATGTTACCAAAACGCATACAACCAACGTCAGCACCTTCCAGACTCCAACACACGGGCCACTTGGTCTGATTATGAAACAGGAAATCCTCTACTTTAAAACAGCTGAACCTCGTGTCCGCTTTGACCTTGATCACATACAAGGATTAGTCCCTATCATCTCTGCTTATGCTGGTATGACAGATGAGCTGATTGATATGCTGGATTTGGAACAATTGGACGGTTTGATTATCCAAGCCTTCGGAGCTGGTAATATTCCAAAAGAAACGGCTCAAAAATTAGAAAACCTTCTGCAAAAAGGAATCCCAGTCGCCCTGGTATCACGATGCTTTAACGGTATAGCGGAACCTGTTTATGCCTACCAAGGTGGGGGCGTGCAGTTGCAAAAATCTGGTGTCTTCTTTGTTAAAGAACTCAATGCCCAAAAAGCTCGCTTGAAACTCCTCATTGCCCTCAATGCCGGACTAACAGGGCAGGCTTTGAAAGACTATATGGAAGGCTAAGTCTCTTCTCCAGAAAGCAAAATCAGGAAATCTTCACGATTCCCTGATTTTTTCTATTTACGTTTTCGTGTTGAACGACGTTCTGTCAAACCATGAGGTAAGAGAACTTCACGTTCTTCCAACTCTTCCTTGTGCATAATCTTAGTCAACATACGCATACTAATAGCACCAAGGTCATAGAGAGGTTGGGCAATAGTTGTCAAGTTTGGACGGGTAAAGCGTGAGACTTGCGAATCATCACTAGTAATGATTTCAAATTCTTCTGGTACTGACACACCCTTATCAGCAAGGCCATTCAAAACACCTGCTGCCAACTCATCACCTGTTACAACTGCTGCAGTTGCATTTGATGAAATCAAGCGTTCTGCCAAGGCATAACCGTCTTCATAAGTGTATTTAGATTCAAATACCAATCCTTCGCTATAAGAAATACCTGCTTTTTTCAAGGCTTCCTTGTAGCCAACCAAACGAACCTTACCATTGATATCATCCACTAGTGGACCGCTAACGAAAGCAATGCGCTCATTTTCTTTAGCAAGGTAGGTCACTGCATCAATCGTAGCTTGTTTGTAGTCAATATTGACACTTGGAAGCTGATGTTCTACATCCACAGTTCCTGCAAGAACAACTGGTGTCCGAGAGCGAGAAAACTCTGAACGAATTTTTTCAGTCAAGTGATATCCCATAAAGATGATACCATCCACTTGCTTAGAAAACAGGGTATTGACAACTGAAACTTCCTTGTCATCGTCCTCATCACTATTAGCAAGGACGATATTGTACTTGTACATTTCAGCGATATCATCAATCCCTTTAGCAAGCGTTGAGAAATAGCCATTGGTAATATTTGGGATCACGACACCGACAGTAGTTGTCTTTTTACTTGCAAGACCACGCGCCACTGCATTTGGACGGTAATCTAAACGGTCAATCACCTCAAGCACTTTTTTTCGAGTATTCTCTTTTACATTCTTATTGCCATTGACTACACGGCTAACTGTCGCCATTGAAACTCCTGCTTCACGGGCGACATCATAAATCGTTACTGTATCGTCTGTATTCATTCCATTTCCTTTCTATATCATACCTCACGAGACTCCAAAAAAGAGACGGTATGAAAATTTCGTTTTCATGATTCTACTTATTCCATTTTATCACTATTTGTAAACACTTTCAAGCGTTTTTTGAAGATTATTTGAAAAAATTTCATTGGAAGCTATGTTTATGAAGAAAAAATCACCTTTTCTTGATTTTTAATCCTATTTGCTGTATGATAAGGGAAAAGAAAGGGGGAAGAAATATGGCTTTTACCAATACCCACATGCGGTCAGCTAGTTTTGGCATTGTTACCAGCTTGCCTGATGATGTTATTGACTCTTTTTGGTATATCATCGACCATTTCTTAAAAAATGTCTTTGAATTGGAGGAAGAACTCGAGTTTCAATTGCTCAATAACCAAGGAAAAATTACCTTCCACTTCTCAAGTCAACACCTCCCTACAGCTATTGATTTTGACTTTAACCATCCCTTTGACCCTCTTTATCCCCCCAGAGTCCTGGTTTTAGACATGGACGGTAGAGAGACTATCCTCCTCCCAGAAGAAAATGACCTATTTTAAAAACTCTAGCCTTCAGTTACAAGCAACTGAAAACTAGAGTTTTTTCTATTTTTTCAAAGCATTATACAAGTTACGGATCGGTTGCTTTAATGTCGGATGGATAAAATGAGGCGCAATTTCTTGTAAGGACTCAAGGACAAAAAGGCGTTCCGCTATGTAAGGATGGGGCAAAATAAGGTCATCTGTATAAAGGACCTGGTCCTCCACAAAGAGCAAGTCCAAATCAATCAAACGAGGCCCCCAATGTACTTCTCTCACCCGTCCCATCTCTGACTCAATGGCTAACAAGGTCTCTAATAGCACTGGGGCAGGCAACCAGGTTTCAACCTCAACCACTTGATTAGCAAAGCTATCTTGCTCCACACCACCCCAAGGCTCCGTCGTCAAGACACTAGACTCTTTGAGAATATGGATACCTCGATTTCGCATTTTCTCAATGGCTTGTTTCAAGTTTGCTTGTTTATCTCCCATATTGCTTCCTAGGGCGATAAAGGCTCGTTGCTTGCGGCGATGAATGGTTACCGAGCAAGTATCTAGTGGCAAATGCACTGGCGCCCAAGGCTTTTTCAGTTCCAGCTTCATTTCTTGGACAAGAGGATAAGCCTCAAAAGTACGTTCTACCAGTTTGTAGGCTACCGTTTCAATCAAATCTTCACTCGTTTCCTGAAACCAAGACGTCCACTGCTGACACAATTCTCCGTAATGGACAGAAGCCGTTAAATCCAAATCTGTAGCCGCCTTGGTCATATCATAGGATAGGATTGCGGAAATAACAAACTTCTGCCCCAATTCTTTCTCACTAGGAAAAAGACCATGATAGGCAAAAATTTCCAAATCCTTAATCTGCAGTTGATCCATAATGATTCCTTTCTAGAAAAATCCGCCCAAAGCGGATTCTTTTTATACTCAATGAAAATCAAAGAGCAAACTAAGAAGCTAGCCGCAGGCTGCTCAAAACACTGTTTTGAGGTTGCAGATGGAAGCTGACGTGGTTTGAATTTGATTTTCGAAAAGTATTATAGTCCCATTAAACGATAAGCCTGATCTCGAAGGTCCTTATCTGTTTCAAATAGACCACGAGCTACTGTCGTCAAGGTTGCTGTGCCTGGTTTTCTGACACCACGCATACTCATACACATATGCTCCGCCTCAATGACAACAAAGGCTCCTTTAGCACCTAGATAGTCCATCAAGGCATCGGCTACTTCGATATTCAATCGTTCTTGAATTTGTGGTTTTTTCGAATAAACTTCAACCGTACGGGCTAGCTTAGACAAACCTGCCACACGACCATCTGGAATATAGGCAATATGCGCTCTACCATAAAATGGCAAGAAGTGGTGTTCACACATAGTATGGAAGAAGATATCCTTTTCTACCACCATATTATCGTCAATAATCTCAAAGGATTTTGACAAATGTTCCTCCGCTGTTTGACCAAGACCTGAAAAAATCTCTTGGTACATACGAGCCACACGAGCAGGTGTTTCCTGCAAGCCCTCGCGGTTAGCGTCCTCTCCGACAGCCTCGATAATCATTTTTACAGCTGCTTCAATCTTTTGTTTATCCATTCTCTTTTTTCCTCTCCATCAGATAGGCTCTCACTTGGCTCAAGAAATACAAGGAACCTGTGACAATCCTAACTGTTTGTTTCTCTTCTTTTTTATCTGTCAATTTCTGCTCTAGAAAATCCTGCCAACCTTGGTAGCTGAGATTTCTAGACTTAGCTGCCTCTTTCAGCACGTTTTCATCAGTCGCCCGACTATCGTCAAAATGTGTCAGAGTAAGCTCGGTATCTGGCATGGCCCCCAGCAAGTCCAACATATCCTCCAAGGCCTTGGTTTTGATACAAGTAAAGAGGATTTCCTTACGATAATCTGCAAAACGTTCTTGCAAGGTTGCTACTAAAGCCTTAATAGCATGGGGATTGTGGGCTCCATCCAAAATCATCAAGGGATCTCTTGACACGATTTCCAAACGCCCTGGCCAACTTGTTTCTTCCAAAGCTTGAGCAAGCAAGTGATTGCTTGCTAGCTCTCGACCATCTTCTTGACAAAAAGTATCAAGTAAAGCTATGGCCATCCCAGCATTCTCTATCTGGTGCAAACCAAGCAGGCCAGTCTGGAAGCGACCTTGCCTGACAACACTTGTATACTCAAAGACTTCACCCGTAACCACACTCTTTTGATGACTAACTTGATAATCTGCCCCATAGGCAATTCTCGGCGCATTTTTTGCTTCTGCAATAGAGTCAATCACAGCTAGCGCTTCTGGAGCAATGCAACCTGTTACCGAAGGAATACCTTGTTTGATAATACCAGCTTTATGCTCTGCTATGACTTCCAAGGTGTCACCAAGTAGGGCTACATGGTCCAATCCAATAGTCGTAATTCCTGTCAAAATGGGCTGACAGACATTGGTACTATCCAAAAGACCACCCATACCCACTTCTATGATAGCCACATCTACTTGCTCTGAGGCAAAGTAATCATAGGCTATAGCTGTAATTATTTCAAACTCAGTTGTCCCCTGCAAATTGGTAGCCGATTCCCCTTCCAACAAAGACTGATAGTCTGCCATGAGGGCTTCTAGTCTAGCTTCTGGGATAGATTCCCCATTGATGCTAATCTGATCTGTGTAATGAATGAGATAGGGCGAGCTGAAAACACCAACTCTCAGCCCTAGCTTTTCTAGCATATTTTTCAAAAAAGCAATGGTCGAACCCTTGCCATTGGTTCCTCCAATATGGATGACCTTGAGTTTGAGATGGGGATTGCCACGCAAAGCTAACAGTTCCACCATTCGTTCCAAGCCAAAATGCGGTTGGTCCGTCCGGTAGTTAGCAATCCAGTGATTGTTTTCAATTTCTTTCATCTTATTTATATTGTTTTAAATCTAGATTTTCCGCTTCATCAGCTAGACGAATGGCGGAGGCAATTTCAACTGCCATCCTGTGACTAGCTACGTCATGCACGCGCACCACTTCTAGACCCTGTCTTGCAGCAATACTAGTTACATGAGCCGAAGCCGTATCTCGATTGCGGAAACCAAGTTCTGTCTCAGGATTGACTTCAAAACCATTTTCTTCAAGAATATTGATGACAAACCGCTTGCGCGACACTCCAAGAAAGATTGGATAGCCCTTCTGATGTAGTTTATCCAGATCCCGTAAAAGAAGCAGATTTTCTTTCTTGGTCAGACCAAAGCCAATTCCTGGATCCAACATGATATTTTCTTTTGCGATTCCAGCTGGATTCGCTCTAGCTAAAGCTCTGTCAAAGAAAGCCTCCATCAAGTCTTCGATTGGCAATTTTTCGAAGTCAGCTAACTCTTCCTCTGTAAAAGCTTGATTAAATCCAAAATGAGGAAATATGAGCGAGCTAGGATGCTGAGGTCGCGCCATGACTGGATTAAACATAATGACTACTTTCGCACCAGCCTTAGCAACCACATCCGCCATTTTCTCATCACCCATAAGACCAGTGATATCATTGACTATATTGGCACCAGCAGCCAAAGCAGCTTCTGCTACCTGACTCTTCCAAGTATCAATAGAGATAAGGACATCACTTTCCTTGCGAATAGCTTTGATCACTGGAACAACACGCTGGATTTCCTCTTCTATCTCAACATAGCTACTTCCCGGCCGAGTCGATTCTCCGCCGATATCTAGCATACTAGCACCTTCTGCTATCAATTTACGAGCCTGCTGGAGTGCTTGCTCAAGAGCAAAAAATTGACCACCGTCCGAAAAGGAGTCTGGGGTTACATTGATAATTCCGCAAATAGCTGTCTTTGCATGATTGGCTTTACTTGACATATCGGTCACTCCCTCAAGGCTTTTCATCATATTATTTCTCTATTTTACCATAAAAAGAAAAAGATGGACACGATTGCATTCATCTTTTTCCCAGTAGAAACAAGTAAGCAATTGTCAAAAATCTTAAACAGAGATCCCTAATGTCCGACTCATGATCACCACAAGAGCCAACAAACAGAAAGCAACCCCATTCACAATCATATGAAGTAAGATAGACATTTCCAAACGTTGGGTCTTGTAAGCCGTCCAAGATAGAACGATTGACATACCTCCATAGATCAATAAAGAAGGTAAATTACTTGGTTGATGCAATAAAGCAAACACAATCGTACCGACTACAAATCCCAAGTTCTCTTTTCCTCGGAAAATCTTTTTAGGAACAATCCCACGGCACAAGATTTCCTCACAAATTGGAGCAAGCAAGGCCAACAAGAAGAAACTGGAAATCAGAGAACTATTCTGAACCATATCGTTAATCTGAGACTGGTTACCTGTTGTCGTCTCATTTGACAGTTGTAACAAGATAGAACCAAGTATATTTGAACAGATAATAACTAAATAACTCAAGCCCAAACGTGCCAAATCCTTAGCTCTAAAAAAAGAAAAATTAAAACTTGCTAATTGTGTTTTACGAGCTCCAAAAATAAATAGTGCCAACACTACAATCGAAATACCAGCAACTATCAGTCCTGACTGTAACAGTGGTACTGCATTTAAAGTTAAAATAGCAGTAACCCCTATAGGAATCTGATATAAAATTGTCGCCAGAAAAAAGATTAACAGCCAGCCTGCACGATTCAATAATTCTTTCCAGATACTTTTCTCTTTCATCACCCATCTCCTTTGTATTAAAAAAGGGGGAAATTCCCCCTGGGTTATCCTATTATAAGGCCATGCTGATGTAGTTAAGGATAAACAAGGCATCCAAAATCCAAATCATGACATGAACATCTTTAGCTTGACCTTTGACAAGCTTAGTCAAAGTGTAAGTCAAGAAACCAACTGCAATCCCTTGAGTGATAGAGTAGCTGAATCCCATAAAGATAGATGTGAAGAAGGCAGGAACCGCTTCAGCCATATCATCCCAATGGATATTTTTCAAGCTAGCCAACATCATAATTCCAACGATAATCAAGATTGGAGCTGTAGCAGCTGTTGGTACGATAGCTAGAAGTGGGCTAAAGAAGCTTGAGATTGCAAAACAGATTGCCACAACCAAGGCTGTCAAACCTGTACGTCCACCTGCACCAATACCAGCAGCAGACTCAACATAAGTCGTTACGTTTGAAGTACCAGCGATGGCACCAATTGAAGTACCAATCAAGTCTGAATAAAGAGCCTTGTCCAACTTAGCTGATTGATGATTTTCACCGTTTGTCGCTACGATACCAACTTTTTCACCCGTACCGATCAAGGTACCAATTGTGTCAAAAATATCTGTCAACGAGAAGGCAAGAATTGCCATAAGAGTTTCAGGTAAGCGAGCTGTATCTGAAATCAAAGCTCCCAAACCTTCTGAACCAAGAGCTGCACCAAAGACTGTCTTCAAGTCTTCAAAAGCTGCACCAACATGGTTATTAGCAAAATCGATACTAGACAAATCTACCAAACCAACTGCGATAGCAAGAACAGTTGTTGTCAAGATAGAGAGGATAATTCCCCCTTTAATCCCTTTGATAACAAAGAAGATTGTGATAGCAAGTCCTGCAAGAGCCACCAAAACAGCTGGATTATTAAAGCTGACCAAGCCTGGAACTGCTGAAGCATTTGCTGTAATCGCTGCTTGAGCTTTATCAGCCCCTTCTCCTGCAACCGTGTAATTTCCTGGATCGATAGAGAATTTCAAAAGTCCAGCATTCTTAATCCCCACGTAGGCAAGAAAGACACCGATACCAGCTGAAATAGCTGAACGAAGGGCGTTTGGAATCGATTCAATGATCATTTTACGAACATTTGTCAAGGTAATAATCAATGAGATAATTCCACAGATAAAGACCATAGCTAGGGCTTCTTGCCATGAATAACCAAGCCCAAATACAACTGTAAAGGTAAAGAAGGCATTGAGTCCCATACCTGGCGCTTGAGCATATGGCAAGTTGGCGTAGAAGGCCATCATCAGGGTACCAGCAACTGCACCGATAATCGTTGCGAGGAATACACCCTGAGCAGGCATTCCTGTTTGCGAAAGAATTTGTGGGTTTACAAAGAGAATATAGCTCATTGCAAAGAAAGTTGTTAAACCAGCGAGAACCTCTGTACGAACGTCTGTACCATTCTCTTTTAGTTTAAATAATTTGTCCATTATCAATCTCCTTTTAATTTTTACGAACAATAATAGAATTATATCATTTATCATTCACTTTTTCAATATCTTTGTTTGATTTATTTAAGAATTTGATGGAATTTCTTTTTTTGTTTGGAATCTGCTTTTCTACCTACTTTTTGTTATAATAGAAGACATCTTATCTGGAAAGACACTAGAAAGGTTTATATGACGAAAAAAATTATTGCAGTTGACCTGGATGGAACCCTGCTCAACTCAGACAGTCAGATTTCTGACTTTACCAAAGAAACCATTAAAAAAGTTACTGAAAAAGGGCATCAGGTTATTATTACGACGGGTCGCCCTTACCGCATGTCAAAAGATTTTTACCGTGAACTAGGCTTAAACACTCCTATGATTAATTTCAACGGCTCCCTTACTCATTTACCAGACCAAGTTTGGGATTTTGAAAAGTGTTTGACTGTAGACAAAAAATATCTTTTAGATATGGTTCGACGTTCAGAGGACATTCAAGCCGATTTTATAGCTGGAGAATATCGTAAAAAATTCTACATTACAAATCCTAATGAAGAAATTGCCAATCCCAAACTATTTGGTGTGGAAGCTTTCCAGCCTGAAGATCAATTCCAGCCTGAGTTGGTAACCAAGGATCCTAACTGTATTCTGTTACAGACCAGAGCTAGTGACAAGTATGCCTTGGCAAAAGAAATGAATGCCTTCTATCAGCATCAACTGTCCATCAATACCTGGGGAGGTCCGCTCAATATCCTTGAGTGTACCCCAAAAGGTGTCAATAAGGCCTTTGCTTTGGACTACTTGCTCAAGGTAATGAACCGTGACAAAAAGGATTTGATTGCTTTTGGAGATGAGCACAATGATACCGAAATGCTCGCTTTTGCTGGGAAAGGTTATGCAATGAAAAATGCCAATCCTGATCTACTCCCCTATGCGGATGAGCAAATCGCCCTGACCAATGACCAAGACGGTGTTGCCAAAACCCTGCAAGACTTATTCTTATAGTCCATTCTGACCAGCTTGCGAGCTGGTCTTTGTGCTCTTTTCACAGTCTCATCAACCGGTTAATCGATTGTTCTACTTTTTGCATCCAAAACCTTGGAAAAGGCTTTCTTTTGTGATATACTTCACATATAAATACAAGAGAGCTCGTCACACTCGACTCTGTTGACACAAAATCAATCCAGTCCTGTTGTCCCTGTTCTCGGCCAATATCAAGGAGGATAGCTATGAAAGCTGTTGTTGTAAATCCAGAAAGCACTGGTGTTGCTGTTGAAGAAAAAGTACTCCGTCCACTTGAAACTGGGGAAGCACTTGTAGAAATTGAATACTGTGGTGTTTGCCACACTGACCTCCACGTTGCCCATGGCGACTTCGGTCAGGTACCAGGACGTGTCCTAGGTCACGAAGGTGTTGGTATCGTTAAAGAAATTGCACCAGATGTGAAAAGCCTTAAAGTCGGCGACCGCGTCAGCGTTGCTTGGTTCTTTGAAGGATGTGGTACTTGCGAATACTGTACAACTGGCCGTGAAACTCTTTGCCGTACAGTAAAAAATGCCGGCTACTCAGTAGACGGTGGTATGGCTGAACAATGTATCGTAACTGCAGACTATGCTGTTAAAGTTCCTGACGGACTTGATCCAGCCCAAGCTTCTTCTATCACATGTGCTGGCGTAACAACCTATAAAGCTATCAAAGAAGCCAAAGTTGAACCAGGTCAATGGGTTGTTCTTTACGGTGCTGGTGGACTTGGAAACCTCGCTGTTCAATATGCTAAAAAAGTATTCAATGCTCATGTTATCGCAGTTGATATCAACAATGACAAACTTGCCCTTGCAAAAGAAGTAGGCGCTGACATTGTTATTAACGGCCTCGAAGTTGAAGATGTACCTGGACTTATCAAGGAAAAAACTGATGGAGGTGCTCACTCAGCTGTCGTAACTGCTGTATCTAAAGTTGCCTTCAACCAGGCTGTTGACTCAGTTCGTGCTGGTGGTCGCGTTGTCGCTGTCGGCCTTCCTTCTGAAATGATGGAACTCAGCATCGTGAAAACAGTTTTAGATGGAATCCAAGTCATCGGTTCTCTTGTAGGAACTCGTAAAGACTTGGAAGAAGCCTTCCAATTCGGTGCAGAAGGTTTAGTAGTTCCAGTTGTTCAAAAACGTCCAATAGAAGATGCGGTGGCAATTTTCGACGAAATGGAAAAAGGTCAAATCCAAGGACGTATGGTACTCGACTTCACCCACTAATCTAATAAAAACCTATTTTAAAAGTTGGAATGCGCTTCCAACTTTTTTATATTAAATTTTTAAATAAGGATTCAAAAAAACTTCTCTAAAACTCAATATATCAATATTTTCAGATGTAATCTTTTTAATTATTTTATGATAAATAGTTGATTTTTAGATGAAAACGGTTTATACTTAAACAGTCTTAAAGTTTTCTTAAACGAAAACTAAAACAAAAAAGGAGGAATGACAATAATGAGTATCGGAATCATTATTGCGAGCCACGGCGAATTTGCTGCGGGTATTCATCAGTCAGGATCTATGATCTTTGGTGAACAAGAAAAGGTTCAAGTTGTAACCTTTATGCCAAATGAAGGTCCTGATGATTTATACGCTAAGTTTAATAACGCTGTTGCTGCATTTGACGCAGAAGATGAGGTTCTAGTTTTGGCTGACCTTTGGAGTGGATCTCCATTTAACCAAGCTAGTCGCGTGATGGGAGAAAATCCTGAGCGTAAGTTTGCCATCATCACAGGACTTAACTTACCGATGTTAATTCAAGCCTACACAGAGCGCCTCATGGACGCTGCTGCAGGTGTAGAAAAAGTCGCTGCTAATATCATTAAAGAAGCCAAAGATGGCATCAAAGCTCTTCCAGAAGAGCTAAACCCAGTTGAGGAAGTAGCAAGCGCTGCAGCTGCTCCAGTTGCCCAAGCTGCTATTCCAGAAGGAACTGTCATCGGAGACGGTAAACTCAAAATCAACCTTGCCCGTCTAGACACTCGTTTACTTCACGGTCAAGTTGCAACTGCTTGGACTCCAGATTCAAAAGCAGATCGTATCATCGTTGCTTCAGATAACGTAGCTAAAGACGAATTACGTAAAGAATTGATTAAACAAGCAGCTCCAGGTAAAGTGAAAGCAAATGTTGTTCCTATCCAAAAACTAATCGACGTTGCAAAAGATCCTCGCTTCGGAGGAACACATGCCCTTATCTTGTTTGAAACACCTCAAGATGCCCTTCGTGCTATCGAAGGTGGCGTGCCAATCAAAACTCTTAATGTTGGATCAATGGCTCACTCAACTGGTAAAACAATGGTTAACAACGTTTTGTCTATGGATAAAGAAGACGTTGCTACATTTGAAAAAATGCGTGACCTTGGTGTTGAATTTGATGTACGTAAAGTACCAAACGACACCAAAAAAGATTTGTTTGACTTGATCAACAAAGCAAACGTGCAATAATCGATTTTATGAAAGGATTTTAAAGATGTCTATTATTTCTATGGTTTTAGTAGTCGTTGTAGCCTTCCTAGCAGGTCTTGAAGGTATCCTCGACCAGTTCCAATTCCATCAACCAATCGTAGCTTGTACCCTTATCGGTCTTGTTACTGGTAACCTTGAAGCAGGGATCATCCTTGGTGGTTCTCTTCAAATGATCGCCCTTGGTTGGGCTAACATCGGAGCTGCCGTAGCTCCTGACGCTGCTCTTGCTTCTGTTGCTGCTGCCATTATCATGGTTCTTGGTGGCGACTTTACTAAGACAGGTATCGGTGTTGCCCAAGCGGTTGCTATCCCTCTTGCAGTTGCTGGTCTATTCTTGACTATGATTGTCCGTACACTCTCTGTCGGATTGGTTCACACTGCTGATGCTTCTGCTAAAAAAGGTGACTTCAAAGCAGTTGAACGTGCTCACTTTGTCGCACTTCTTCTTCAAGGTCTTCGTATTGCAGTCCCTGCAGCACTCCTTCTAATGGTACCAACTGAAACAGTACAAAGCATTCTAAATGCTATGCCTGATTGGCTTAAAGATGGTATGGCTATCGGTGGTGGTATGGTTGTTGCCGTTGGTTACGCTATGGTTATCAACATGATGGCAACTCGTGAAGTATGGCCATTCTTCGCTATCGGTTTCGTGCTTGCTGCCGTGTCAGATATTACTCTAATCGGATTTGGTGCTATCGGTGTTGCTATCGCTCTTATCTACCTTCACCTTTCTAAAACTGGTGGAAACGGTGGCGGTGGAGCCGCAACTTCTAACGACCCAATCGGCGATATCCTAGAAGACTACTAAGATAAGAAAGGACTGAAAACATCATGACTGAAAAACTTCAATTAACTAAATCAGATCGTAAAAAAGTTTGGTGGCGTTCAACTTTCTTACAAGGTTCTTGGAACTATGAACGTATGCAAAACTTGGGTTGGGCTTACTCATTAATTCCAGCTCTTAAAAAACTCTACACTAAAAAAGAAGATCAAATCGCTGCTCTTGAACGCCATCTTGAGTTCTTCAACACTCACCCATACGTAGCCGCTCCAATCATGGGGGTTACTCTTGCACTTGAAGAAGAACGTGCTAACGGTGTTGAAATTGATGACGCTGCTATCCAAGGGGTTAAAATCGGTATGATGGGACCTCTTGCTGGTATCGGTGACCCAGTATTCTGGTTTACAGTACGCCCAATCCTTGGATCACTCGGTGCTTCACTTGCCCTTACTGGTAATATCTTAGGTCCAATCCTCTTCTTCGTTCTTTGGAACTTGATTCGTATGTCATTCTTGTGGTATACACAAGAGATTGGATACAAGGCTGGATCAGAAATCACTAAAGATATGTCTGGCGGTATCCTTCAAGACATCACTAAAGGAGCTTCTATCCTTGGTATGTTCATTCTTGCTGTCCTTGTTCAACGTTGGGTAAATATTAAATTTGCTTTCGATGTTGCCAAAGTTCAACTAGATGAGAAGGCTTATATCCATTGGGATAAATTGCCAGAAGGATCTAAAGGTATTCAAGAAGCATTCGCACAAGTAGGACAAGGATTGTCTCAAACACCTGAAAAAGTTACTACTTTCCAACAAAACTTGGATATGTTGATCCCTGGACTATCAGGACTACTCCTTACTCTCCTTTGCATGTACTTGCTTAAGAAAAAAGTATCTCCAATCACTATTATCCTTGCACTCTTCGCAGTGGGTATTGTGGCACATGTTCTTCACATCATGTAATCAAGCAACTTAAAAGGAATCAGGTTCTAAAATCTGATTCCTTTTTTCTATACTTTTATTCAGCCAAGGCTCCCATTGGATCCCATGGTGCAAGTACGATTGGTTCTGCTTCATAGGCAGCTTGTTCTTCTGCTGTCAGCAATTCTTTGCGAACAACGATTTGGTATGTATATTCGTCCATCCAAGCATCTGAAGCAACAAAGTAACCATCTGTACCAACCTTATCTCCCCAAGAGTTTTCAACCTTCCACTTGGTTGATTTGCCATTTTCATCCAAATCAACACCTGTCAAGACCATAGCGTGGGTCATCAAGCTTTCGCTGTAGTCCAAACGTCCAGCCTTGTCTTGAGTGAGTTTAATGTCCATGCTTGATTCAAAGTCATAAACATCTGTCGCAAGGATTCCAGCTTTACGGTTGCTGAGCTGACCAACATCAGAACCAAACCAAACAGTCTCACCTGCTTGCATTTGAGCAATCGCCAATTCTTTTAAGCGCTCCATCGGCACGTTGATGTAGCGAACTGCACGGCTACCAACTACATTTCCTAACATCTCAACTGTGTAAGATTTGCCGTAAGGCTTGTCAGCAGTTGGGGCGTTGATAACAGAAACGTAATCTTCTAGAGGAAGATTGACATATTTCTTGTAAAATTCCTGTGGTGTAATGCCCTTTTCGCTTTGGTAGTTGTTATCCTTATCGCGATAAGCAAAGTCAAATTTACGTGGTGGAAGACCCAATGACATAGCAAGGAAGTTAAAGATTTCTTGCAAGAGGTCTTCTTTCTTAGCTTGAACAGTCGCTTGGTCTGCGCCAGAAGCAAGCAAGTCACGCAAGATTTGAGCATCTTGGCGAAGCAATTTGTTAAGGATTGCATTTAGCTCACGGCTGCTACTAGATGAAACTGACTCAGGGTAAACTGACTTAGGCACGACACCGTATTTCTCAAAGAGAGACACCACCATATCCCATTGTCCACCATCTTGTTGTGGAGTTTGGAGTAGGAAGCTAACCTTACGACTCGTCAAGTCTTGGTCTGCAGTCGCAATCACTTGCTCCAAGAACCAGTTTGATTTCTCATACTTGTCCCAGAAGAAGGTGTGGGCCTGTGATAACTCAAAATTTTCTAGTTTGTATTGTGAGATGAGTTTGTGGCGGAAGGTGTTAAGAGCTGCAAACATCCAGCAACGACCAGATGCTTTCTGGTTGGTTACCTTGTCCTTGGTCAAATCCAATGAGAAAACAGGTGTGTTATCTACATGGCTTTGGCGACGTTCTAGAGCTGCAAAAATTCCGTTGTGGCTGGCAGCATTTTCAATCGCTTGGTATTTTACATTTGCTTCATAATTGGCAAATAGTTTATCAGTAAATGATTCTTGAATCGCGTCCATAGATTCCTCCTTTTATTCTACAGTCTATTATAACTCTTTTCACAAAGGAAGCAACTGAAAAACATAAAAGGCAAGGACATTCTTCCTCACCTTTTTCTAATATAAACCAAACTAAGCAATACTTGCAAGGAGAGCTTCTAATTCCTCCTCGGTCAAGCGACGCCATTCTCCTCTTTGTAAGTTCTCATCTAAAATCAGAGTTCCCATAGCCAAACGCTGTAGGTCTACTACTTCCTTGCCACAGTAGGCTACCATACGCTTGACCTGATGAAACTTCCCTTCTGCAATAGTCACACAGATTTGGCTCTGATTCTTTTCTGCATCTGTGTAAAGAATCTCCAGTCTAGCGGGCTGACAGGTAAAGTCTTTGAGCGGAATGCCCTTGGCAAATGTCTCTACGTCTTCTTGGGTCATAATTCCCTTGACCTGTGCCTGATAAGTCTTGTCAACATGACGCTTGGGTGAAAGAAGAGCATGAGCCAGCTGGCCATCATTGGTCAAGAGCAAAAGACCATGCGTGTCAATATCCAAGCGTCCTACTGGAAAAACTTCCTTGCTCCGAGCAATATCATCCAGCAAGTCCAGAACCGTTCTGTGCTTAGGATCCTCAGTCGCTGAGATAACTCCTTTGGGCTTGTTCATCATGTAGTAGACAAACTCTTCATACTCCAACACTTGCCCGTCAAAGCGAATCTCATCTCTTTCTTCATCAATCTGCAGTTTCGCTGACTTTTCTTTTTTACCATTTACCATCACGCGCCCAGACTTGAGCAAGTTTTTGACCTCAGTCCGACTCCCCACAGCACAGGCAACTAAAAATTTATCTAATCTCATAGAACTATTATATCATACTCAAAAGGAGGCTGGTACAATGACCAACCTCCTTTTCGTTTCATACTCTTCAAAAATCTCTTCAAACCGCGTCAACGTCACCTTGCCGTATATATGTTACTGACTTCGTCAGTTCTATCTGCAACCTCAAAACAGTGTTTTGAGCTGACTTCGTCAGTTCTATCTACAACCTCAAAGCAGTGCTTTGAGCAACCTGCGGCTAGTTTCCTAGTTTGCTCTTTGATTTTCATTGAGTATCAGATTTAAGAAATTAACTTCCTCGTCTCCAGAAAATCGCTAAGACAATCATGGAACCTAGTACTGCCGGAATAATGGCAGTTCCTGCTATTATCGGCCCCCAAGTCCCAAAAAGCAAGTTCCCTATAAAGGCACCAATCCAGCCTAGAAACATTTTTCCAAAACATCCCATTCGCTCTCCACGATTGGTCAGAGTACCTGCTAAAAATCCCACTAGGAGACCAACGAACATACTTCCTAACATATTATCTCCTTAATTTGCCCAATCACCGTTACGGAAGAGTGGTACACGTGTCCCATCCTCACGGATACCATCGATATCCATTTGGTTAGAACCAATCATAAAGTCTACGTGAACATCTGAACGGTTAAGCCCCGCAGCTGCAAGCTCCTCTTCGCTCATCTCCGCTCCACCAACAACACTAGTCGCATAGGCTGCACCGATAGCCAAATGATTTGATGCATTCTCATCGAAAAGGGTATTAAAGAAGGTAATGCCTGACTGAGAAATTGGGCTTGGATCTGGTACCAAGGCACATTCACCCAAGGCACGCGCACCCGCATTTTCAAAGACAAGGTCTTTCATGACCTGATCACCCTTCTCAGCAGTGATATCAACGATTTGTCCATCCTTAAAGGTCACCTTAATACCTTCAATAATGTTTCCGTTATAACTAAGCGGTTTTGTAGAAGTGACATAACCATCTGCACGACGGAAGTCAGGTGCTGTGAAGACTTCCTCTGTCGGCATATTTGGCAAGAATCCTTCGCCCTGTGCATTGATAGCACCAGCTGATTCCCAAACATGGTTTTTCGGCAAACCAAGTGTCAAATCTATTCCTGGCGCTGTGTAGTGAAGGGCTGAAAATTGCTCTTTATTAAGCATATCGGCCTTGCTCTTGAGGATAGCTGCATGCTCTTCCCAAGCCTTAACAGGATCTTCTTCATAGACACGGCAAGTTTTGAAGATTTGGTCCCAAAGGAGATCGACTGCTTCTTCATCGTTCGCAGCATTTGGAAAGACTTTCTTAGCCCACTCAAGTCCAGCAGCGGCTGCTACCGTCCAGCTAACCTTGTTAGATTGAGTTGCGATTCGCATTGGCTTCATGGCAAGTCCCATAGCTTTAGCAGAAGCTGAAAGCTTGTCAGCATCCACACCGTTCAAAGCACCTGGATCAGATGAACGAACTCCAAGACGGCTAGCCTTGTTTTCCAAAAGATAGTTCATCTCAGCAATCTTATATTCTGGCACATTGTCCAAACGCTCCATCGGCGCATGGAGGAATTTCTCACGGTTAATCACATCATCTGTCCACTGAACAATAACCTCGTGCGCACCCAAAGCATAAGCTTCTTTGACGATTAAGTGAGCCAACTCGCGTTGCTCCACATCGATAGAGAGAGCCAAAGTGTGACCAGGTTGCACATTGATTCCGTTCGCAACCAATAATTTCGCATATTTTTCTAGATTTTCTTTAAAATTTGGTAAAACCATTTTATTCTTCCTTTTCTTTTTGTTTATTTTTCTTTCAAAGCAGAGAATAATCCTGCTAAAGCAATAGCACCTGACAAGAGTGCTGTTGATAGAAGAATTGTCTGATCAGCAAGTTCTAATTGATAGTCAAACACCTTCTCAGCCGGCTTATCTTCCGCAAATATTCTTAGTTTCATCTATTTCCCTCCAAGACCTTAAAACAACTCATCAAACAAGCTCAACTGGTTATCCTCTGGCATATTACCGAGAATACCCATTTCATCCATCTTTTCAACCAAGGTTGATGAGAGTCCACCACGCTTGCGTAGTTCTGTTTTAGAGAGGAATTCTCCCTCTTCACGCGCTCGCACCAACTGCTTAGCAACGTTCTCTCCCAGACCATCCATAGCGACAAATGGTGGAATCAGTGTATCTCCGTCAATGATGAATTCAGTCGCATCACTACGGTAGAGGTCTAACTTGCCAAACTTGAAACCACGTTCCCACATCTCATTGACAATCTCAAGAGTTGTATAGAGATCGATTTCCACATTGGAAGCTTCATTGTTCTTCCGTTTTTCAGAGATTTCTTCCATTCTACGCTTGATAGTATCCAAGCCCGCACCCATGGTCTTGATATCAAAAGCCTTAGCGCGGATTGAGAAGTAAGCACAGTAGTAATAAATGGGATGATGAACCTTGAAGTAAGCTACACGCAAGGCCATCATAACATAGGCTGCCGCGTGGGCTTTCGGGAACATGTACTTAATTTTCCCACAGGACTCGATATACCACTCTGGCACCTTATTGGCCTTCATGGCTTCGATATAGCCATTTCTCTCTTCTTCTGAAATCTTCAGCCATAAACCTTTACGCACCCGTTCCATGATGGTAAAGGCCATCTTAGGTTCCAGACCAGCATGCATGAGGTAAACCATGATGTCGTCCCGACAACCGATAACAGTCGATAGGTCTGCAATTCCTTGCTTAATCAGATCTTGAGCATTGCCCAGCCAAACGTCGGTACCATGGGACAGACCTGAGAGCTGAAGCAACTCCGCAAAAGTCGTCGGATGCGTCTCATCTACCATCCCACGTACAAAGTTGGTTCCAAATTCTGGAATCCCCAGCATACCTGTCGGCGTTCCGATTTGCTCAGGAGTCACACCTAGCACATCAGTCCCAGAAAAGAGGGCCATCACGCCTTCGTCATCCATAGGGATTTCATTAGGATCAATCCCAGACAAGTCCTGGAGTTTTCGAATCATGGTCGGATCATCATGTCCCAGTACATCGAGTTTGAGGACATTCTCATCGATATCATGGAAGTTAAAGTGAGTCGTCTGCCATTCAGCCGTCACGTCATCCGCTGGATACTGAACAGGCGTAAAGTCGTAAACATCCATGTAGTTCGGAATAACAACAATTCCCCCCGGGTGTTGTCCTGTTGTCCGCTTGACACCAGCTGCACCTTGAGCAAGGCGTTCCACCTCTGCATCACGATAAAACTTCCCGTAGTCTCTCTCGTAGCCCTTGACAAATCCATAGGCAGTCTTGGCAGCTACCGTACCAACCGTTCCTGCACGGAAGGCATATTCCTCACCAAAGATATCACGCACATCCAAATGGGCGCTAGGCTGGTCTTCTCCCGAGAAGTTCAAGTCAATATCAGGAACCTTGTCTCCATCAAAACCAAGGAAGGTCTCAAACGGAATATCCTGCCCATTTTTGCTGAGTTTGTGGCCACATTTAGGACAGTCCTTATTGGGCATATCAAAACCTGAACCGTAAGAACCATCAGTGATAAACTCACTGTACTGACACTGACCACAGACATAGTGTGGCGAGAGAGGATTAACCTCTGTAATCCCAATCATGGTCGCAACGAAACTGGACCCAACAGACCCACGAGAACCCACCAAGTAGCCCCGTTCATTGGAACGTTGCACCAGCATCTGGGAAGCTAGATAAATCACAGCAAATCCATTCCCCAGAATAGAAGTTAATTCTTTTTCAATCCGCAAATCAACAATATCTGGTAGCGGATTTCCATAAATCTCAAAAGCTTTCTTATAGGTCAACTCAGCAACCGTTTCTTCAGCCTTATCGATGAAAGGCGTGTACAAGTCACCCTTAACAACCTCAACGGGTTCAAATATTTCTGCCAAGGCATTGGTGTTTTCAATTACCAATTTCCGAGCCAGTTCCTCTCCCAAGAAGGCAAATTCATCCAACATTTCATTAGTCGTTCTAAAATGAGCTTTTGGAAGTGGTGCTGGTTGGGCATGTTCCCCATGACCGATAGTCCGGTTAATCATAGATCCCTGTCCCAAACTACGGACAATAATTTCACGGTAAATCTCTTCTTCTGGTTCGATATAGTGGACATTTCCCGTAGCCAGAACAGGCTTGCCAAGACGGTCTCCCACTTCTATCAAACTTTTGATAATGGTCTGGAGTTCTTCCATATCCTTAACCTGCTCCTTGGCAATCAGTGGCGCGTAGATAGCTGGAGGCATGACCTCGATAAAATCATAATACTTGGCCACCTCAACCGCCGCATCCACACCTTGAGAAACAACTGCATCGAAAACTTCGCCTTCAGAGCAAGCTGAGCCTAAAATCAAACCTTCCCGATGGGCATCTAAAACCGTTCTCGGAACCCGTGGCACCCCTTCAAAGTACTTGGTATTGGATAAAGAAACCAGCTTAAAGATATTTTTTAGACCTACCTGATTCTTGACATAGATGGTCGCATGCTTGATCCGAGCTTTTTTATAAGAATCTGGACTAATCAAATCGATGTTAAGTCTAGCCAAGTCGGTTACACCATGTTTTTCTGCCACCTCTTTGATAAAGATGAAGAGCAGACGACCAGTAGCTTCCGCATCGTAGTTGGCCATGTGGTGATGTTCTAAGGCCACACCAAAACGCTTGGTCAAAGGTCCCAAACCATGACGTTTATACTCAGGATAGAGGTTTCTAGCAAACTCCAGCGTATCAATAACTGGCTGAGTAATCTTTGGCAGACCATGACGCTCATAGTTGGCATTCATAAAGCCAACGTCAAAGGTCGCATTGTGGGCAACTAGGACCGTATCCTTGCAAAATTCTTGGAATTCTTTCAAAACTTGTTCTAGTGGTTTGGTATTTTTGACATGGTCATCTGTAATTCCAGTCAACTCAGTCGTAAAAGCTGACAAGGGATGTCCAGGATTGATAAATTCATCAAATTCAGCAATGACATTCCCCTTGTACATCTTAGAAGCCGCAACCTGAATCAAGTCATTATAAATAGCTGAAAGTCCCGTTGTTTCCACGTCAAAGACCACATAGGTCGCTTCTGACAAGTCCATCTCTACTTCGTTATAGACGATAGGAACACGGTCCTCCACGATATTGGCTTCCATCCCATAGATCAGCTGGATTCCCGCTTTCTTAGCCGCCTTATAACCGTGTGGGAAGGACTGAACATTTCCATGGTCCGTGATGGCAACCGCCTTGTGTCCCCACTTAGCAGCTGTCGCAACGATCTCTTCTACCTCGGGTAGTGCATCCATGGTCGACATGTTAGTATGAGCATGAAACTCAACCCGACGCTCACCTTCTGGCATCAAGTCCTTCCGCTCATAGTGAACAACTTCCTGCACGTCTTGCACGTTCATAGTCAAATCACGTGTGAAGTTATTCATCTCCACATTCCCACGAACTCGGAGCCAAGAGTTTTTCTTGATTAAATCAAACTTCTGAGCCTCTTCCTCGTTCTTAACCCACTTTTGCATCGAAAAACTTGAAGTGTAGTCCGTCATTTTAAAGTTGATCAAAACACGCCCTGTTCTGGTCACTTTTTGCTCCACATCAAAAACAACCCCTTCAAAGACCAAACGATTTTCCTCCGTCGTCACTTCGATCATAGGAGTAATCTCCACCTTGTCCAACTTTGGTTTAGGTGTAGCTTTTTTAGCTTGAAAATCAAAGGATGGTTTCTCTTCCGCTGGAGGAGGTGCCATCTGTTCTAGTTGTTCCATAGCACGGAGCGCTTCCTCGTTAGCAGCTTGAACAATCTGCTCATTTTCAGCATGAAAGGCCTCTTCCTGCTCTTGTGTCAGGACATCATTCTTCTCTACTTGACAATTAAAAGCTGGAAAACCAAACTTTTCAAGTTGTTTGGCTAAATTAGGAAGATGATTTTTCTTAAAGTGTTCCTTATCAATCGCCTCAGATCCTTCAATAAAGAGTTGATTGCCCTCCGCACGAACTCGCAAATTCTGATAAAGGGACTTAAAACCTTGACTAGCACATGGCCCCTCAGAAAAAGCCTCTCTATAGTAGGACTGCAAGAGTTGATTTGAAAATTCTTGAGACAGAGTCTTGATTTCGAAAATAGCTTTATTGCCTGTCTTAGAAAATTCTTCGCTCAAACCTTTCTTTAATTCTAAAAAGATTTCAATCGGTAAAATATTAGAAAATACGAAATGAAACTCCCATACCTTACTAATTTTATGAACCACAACTCGCTCAATATCGGCCTGTGCTAAAGCAGGATCCTGTCTCATTTCAGCAGGCATCCCCAGTTGATTCATCAAAATTTCAAAACTGTTTGACATTCATTTTCCTCACATTATTCTTCTACTATTTTACCATATTTAGAGGTATTTTCTAAAGACAAAAGGAAGCCACTTTAAGACAACAAAGAATTTCCTTATTTGTATTCTTACTACTCATTTAAGGAAATTAAAAAATCTTCATAACAGTACTCCCCCAAAAAAGTTAGATGAATAATTTACCTAGTGAATTTAGTTCTGTTTTACACATAACAAAAACACCCCGAAAGTTAGGCGGAAAAAATCTAACTTTTGGGGTGCAATTTATTCTTTATAAAACCTGAAAAGAAATCAGTCTTTAACTCCTACTTTCTCTCTTATGCTTGATAACGTTTCACGCCATCTAGATAGGTTGCTACCAATTCCAAATCTTTATCTAGTACGATAAAGTCCGCGTCATAGCCTTCACGGATTTGACCACAGACATCGTCAATATGAACGGATTTAGCTGGGTTGAAGCTTGCCATCATAACTGCTTCGTGTGGAGAGGCAATGTTCCAGTCAACCACATTCTTCAAACCGTCTTTGAGTTTGAGAATAGAACCCGCCAAGTTACCTGTAGATTTGAGACGAGCAGTTCCATTTGCAACGACAACTGGGAATTCTCCCAACATGTAGTCGCCGTCTTCCAATCCACCCGCTGTCATACAGTCTGTGATAAGGGCAATATTTTCAGTTCCTTTTTGTTTGATAAGAATTTCGCAGGCTTTTGGATCTACGTGATGGCCGTCACAGATCAACTCTGCATAGGTATGTGGCAATTGGTACATGGCTCCAACCATACCCAGTTCGCGGTGAGTTAACCCACGCATGCCATTGTAGGCGTGTACCCAAACGCTCGCTCCAGCATCTACTGCCTTTTTAGCTTCGTCAAATGTTGCATCTGAGTGACCAAGAGCAACTGTCACACCTTCTCCAGTGATAGTCCGTACAAAGTCTTCTACACCTTCACGCTCTGGCGCAAGAGCAATTTTATTAAGCAAGCCATTAGCTGCTTTTTGCCAAGCACGAAACTCATCCATACGAGGATCTTTCATATAGGCAGGGTTTTGAGCTCCCTTGTATTTCTCTGTGAAATAAGGCCCTTCAAAGTAAATACCACGAATTTTCGCTCCACTTGCTTCCTGATAACGAGCACCGATATTTTCTGTTACCGCAAGCAATTGCTCATAAGTTGAAGTCAAAGTTGTTGGCAAGAAGCTGGTGACACCTGTACTAAGTAGTCCTTCACTCATGGTATGAAGGGTTCCTTCGATATTATTATCCATAACATCCACACCGCCAAATCCATGAATGTGGGTATCTACAAGTCCTGGAGCAATGCTATAGCCTGTATAGTCAATCACCTCAGCGCCTTCAGGAATCTGCGCGACATGTTTTCCAAACTTGCCGTCCACAAGTTCCAAGTAACCTCCACGACGAACTCCGTGTGGGTAGAAAAATTGATCCGCTTTAATATAGTTAGGCATAATGTTAACCTCCTCAAAAGATTGATTCTACAATTTATTATGTCAATTACATTATAAACCTTTCTTTTTTATTTGTAAATGGTATAGACCTATTTTCTAGAGATATTTTAAAAGAGCTGGATTTCTCCAACTCTTCTCTTTTTAATACAAGTTATTTTGATTTGACCGGCTTGTCTTGAGCTGTTTGCAAGGCTGCAGCAATGGTATCTGCATACAATTTAGCTCCTGCTTCAATTTTACTATTGTCACTTCCAAAATGGACTTGGTCTGTCCCAGTCCAGATCTCTGGATGCTCTTTAGCAACTTGATTCCAATCTGCTATCGTGATGTAAGGAGTCTTCTCTGCCAATTCTCTCATATAGGCAGCCTCTTTCTCAACGATTGCATAGGTCTCTTTTGTCTTATCTCCCTCATAAGGAGTCACCAAAACCATATGGTGGCCCTTAGGAAGATTTTTTACGATACTATCCCAGTCTTCCTTGTAATTTTCAGGATTATTTACCCCAGTTGCAATAACCACCATCTTTGGTAGAAATTTATTCTGGCTATTGTTGAGCATGATTTCGTTGGCGGTCTTGGTTGTTCTGCTGACTTGTGCATTAATCTGTGCTCCAGGAAGGGCTGTCTGCAAGGCTGTATTAGCTCTTAGTGCTACCGAATCACCAATTAACATAGTGCCATCAGCAATTCCTAAACTATCAGCTTCTGCTCGTTCTGTCATCACCTTGGTCTGGCTAATATTTGTTGCAGCTTGCTTCAAGCCATTGACAGTTAAGTCTGTCTCAAAAGCTCCCACTTGTGGTGCCAGCAAAATTACTAAGAAGACAATGAAGGCCAAGATTCCAGTACTTGCTGCAAGGATTGTGTGAATATGAGGCAGGGGACGAAGGGCTTGTATAATAGGTGTGTTCTTTCCCGCAATCCAAGGTTCCAGCACATAAAATGACAGGCTGGCAAATCCATAAGAAAAAAACAAAGTCAGTAACACAGCAAGAAGATTTGATGTCAACTGTGAGAAAATGATATAGAAAGGCCAATGGAAAAGATAAACCGCATAGCTAGTATCCGCTAAAAAGCTGATAATCTTTGGCTCCTGCATGTTAGGAGTCTTTTCATGTAAGACACGCGCCGCCAGAATCATAGCAAGGGCTGCAAGGCTGGCAAGCAAGAAGCCCATAAGATAGGCAAAGAGATAGGTAAATTTGACAAAGAAGGTCAAAATGAGTAAGAATCCAAAACATCCTCCAAAAACCAAAAGGGTCTTGCGTAAATCCCAGATTTTATCCAATTGCTTAACTAGGGAAGTCGTCTGACGAACGCCTACAATCGTTGCTAACACACTTCCCAAAAAGAATGGATAGATATGAGTTAAACTGGAGAAGTAAACAGAAGAATAAGAAGTTACTAGAAAACTACCAATAAACATAGAGAAGAAGCTGATCAAGAAGGCAGCAGCAGACAAGAGAAAGACCATTCCCTTCAACTGACCATTTGATTTAGCCTGTTTGGATAAGAACCAAACTGCCAAGCCCCAGAGGATATAGTAGTGAACCTCAACAGCCAAGCTCCAATTATGAACAAACAAATGAGGAATGAACTGAGATTCATAACTTCCTCCTGTTAGAAGTTCATAGAAGTTGGTCATGAAGCCTAAGACACCCGCAATTTGACCCCCAATTCCAGCCACATAATCTTGGCGAACTAGAAAGGTAAAGGGCATGGTTACCAAGACCATCAAAACCACAGGTGGTACGATACGATAAAAGCGTCTCCTAAAAAATCCAACCAAATCAATTTCATGATTTTTAGAAAATTCTTCGATAAGTAGAGCTGTAATCAGGAAACCTGAAAATGTAAAAAAGACATCTACCCCGAAAAATCCTCCAGGAAAGATCGTCTGAAAGAAATGATACAAGAGTACCAAAAGTAAACCTGTAATCCTAATCAAGGAAAACCATTTAATACGCATACGAGTTTATTCTCCCTTTCATTATACACTTTATTCTATCAAAAAAAGAAGAAAAATCCCAAGAGAAAACTTAGGATTTTTAGCTTATATCTATTCCAGTTTAAAAATTACGGCCTGATTTATTATAGCCATATTTTTCAATAAAATACTCACGGAATTCTAAGAGATTGTCATCCATGATGGCTTGTCGCACTTGCTTCATCAGGTTAAGCAAGAAGTAAAGATTGTGATAGCTAGTCAAGCGGATACCAAAGGTTTCATCAGCCTTGAGCAGGTGACGAAGATAAGCGCGTGTATAGTTCTTACATGTGTAGCAATCACACTCAGGATCCAGTGGCGTAAAGTCCTCAGCAAACTGGGCATTTTTTACAACCAAACGACCTTGACTGGTCATACAAGTCCCATTACGAGCGATTCGAGTCGGCAAGACACAGTCAAACATATCCACCCCACGAATCACCCCATCAATCAAGCTATCTGGCGCTCCCACACCCATCAAATAGCGAGGTTTATTTTCAGGCAGCAGTTGGGTTGTGAAGTCCAAGACAGCATTCATCTCTTCGTGGGTTTCTCCCACTGCCAAACCACCGATAGAGTAGCCTGGGAAATCCATACTGACAAGGTCATGAGCCGATTGTCGACGCAGGTCTTCAAATCCTGCCCCCTGCACAATCCCAAATAATCCTTGGTCATGCGGACGACGATGAGCCTTCAAACCACGCTCAGCCCAACGGCTGGTACGCTCGATTGATTTCTTAACGTAGTCGTAAGGTTGATAAAACTGAGGACATTCGTCAAAGGACATCATGATGTCTGAGCCCAAATTATTCTGAATAGAAATGGCTTTTTCTGGGGACAAGAACATCTTAGAACCATTGAGATGGTTTTTAAAGGTTACCCCTTCTTCTGTGATATTACGGCTATCTGCTAAGGAATAAACCTGAAAACCACCACTATCTGTCAAGATAGGCTGGTCCCAATTCATGAACTTGTGGAGACCACCTGCGCGTGCGATGAGTTCATCTCCAGGGCGAAGCCAGAGATGATAGGTGTTTGACAGGATAATTCCCGAACCCATCTCCTTCAATTCTTCAGGCGACTGAGTTTTGACAGTGGCTTGTGTCCCAACTGGCATAAACATAGGTGTTGGGAAGGTACCGTGGGGAGTGATGATTTCTCCCAGACGAGCTCCTGTGTGTTTTTCTTTCTTAATCAAACGATATTTGATTGGTGAATCTGACATTTTTTACCTCCGAAGCTGAGAAAGACAGTCCCAGTTCATACTTTGTGCCCAAGGGCATACTGTATGATTTTATCAAAAAAAGTAGGAACTGTCACGAACTATGTATAGGAACTATGGTATAATGAGAGAATGAAATACCCAAAAATTGATTTAAAAACCATTCGTCTGCAGGCTAGACAATTTCAATCTGAAAATCCCCGCCTCTTTCTCGTCTATCTCTTACCTAGCATGCTGGTCATTTTGTCTGGCTTCCTCAATCCCTTAGAGCGTATCAACGAAGCAATTTTAGAACAACCCTTTTTAAGCGTGTTTGGCCATGTATTCCAAGCCTACCTCTTTCCATTATTAGTTTCCTTTATCGGAACAATACTTCTAACCAGTTCAGTCTATACAACCCTAAAACTCATCAAGAATCCAGATACAGAACTATCCATCAAAAATAGTCTCACTCTCTTTAACGAAGAGTACTTTTCACAAACCTTTTTGACTCTCCTTCTCAAACGTTTCTATCTCTTCTTATGGAGCATTCCTAGTTTGCTTGGAATTTACTTCCTTTTTTACAGTAGCTTTCTTGCAAAGAAATTCGTTGCCCTTCACCCTGAGTTTCCCAATCTGGATCTCACGTCAGTTGAAACTGAGCGTTTCCTCATGGCCTTTGGTCTTTACTTTCTAGCAAGTATCCTCTTGATAGTTGTAGGAAATAGTCTCTATATTCCACAATACTATGCCTATTCGCAGGTAGAATTTCTCCTCTGTGATACTCTAGATTTAGGACAAGCCAAACCAGGACAAATCCTAAAAACCAGCCGTTTCCTGATGAAAGGCTACAAATTTCAGCGCTTTATTCTAGACCTACAACTCCTTCCTTGGTACTTCCTCAATTGGATTACCTTTGGAATTGCTAGTTTCTCACTCCTACCCTACATTCAAATCAATAAAATAATTTTCTACCGAGCAGTACTGGCTCGAAAACGTCCAAAAGCTTGAAGGTTTTTCCCCTCAAGCTTTTTTCTATCAATGAGTTTCTCCGCCTACCAACTTAAGATCCTGATCTCCATGTTCTATAATGGCGCCGATTGCTGCTTCTAGCCCTCTCCTAATATCCACTAAACTCATAGCTGGAGTGGTCGGTCGATTCACCACCTGTTCCATCATATAAGGAATATGCATAAAACCTGCCTTGACATGGGGAAATTTCTTTTCTACCAAATAGAGGACCTGATACATCAAATGATTGCAGACAAAAGTCCCTGCCGTATTGGAAACAGAGGCCGGCAAGCCCTCTTTTTTTATAGCTTGAACCATCGCTTTAATCGGCAAACTACTAAAGTAGGCCGAAGCACCATCTGCTCGAATGGGAAGGTCAATTGGTTGATTACCCTCATTATCAGGAATCCGTGCATCATCTTGATTAATAGCTACTCGCTCAGGTGTCAAGCTAGACCTTCCACCTGCTTGGCCGATACAAAGGACAAAGTCAGGTTGATAACGGTCCATCTCTTCTTCCAATACTTGAGCCGATTTGTGAAAGACTGTTGGTACTTCTAGACAACGGACCTCAGCACCATGGATTTCAGCTGGTAAACCTTTAATAGCCTCCAAGGCTGGATTGACCTTTTCCCCTCCAAAGGGCTCAAAACCTGTCACTAATACTTTCATTTCTAACTCCTCAAAACAAATTCAATAAAACTCTTTTCTTAAAAACAAGTATAACATATTTCCCTTATTCTGGAGTGAAAAGAACTAGAGAGGATCTGACCGGCATTAAAGTTTATTTAAAGAGAAAAATACTAATCAAGGCCAAAATAGCTGGTCCACCTTGCTTCAAAATAATTTTCTTATCTGCTGTGAGAGAGCCATAAGCCGCAGCACCAATCACAAATAAAACAAAAATAGTCACAATTTCTAAATTCTGTGAGAAATAAATTCCATACAAGAGAAAGACTCCTAGCAAAGCATTATAAATCCCTTGATTTTTAAACAATGAACTTACTGACGGACGAGCCAGTTCTTCCTTGTCCATGTTAAAGACACGACTAGTCGCATCTGATTGCGTTGCAATACTTTCCAAATAAAAAATGTAAAAATGCTCCAAAGCAACAATCGTTGCTAAAATGGTTGTCATAATTGACATCTATTTCTCCTTAAATTTCTATATTTTCAATACCCAAAACCAATTTATTTACTAAACGGCTGAGTTCTGTTCTTTCAGACTCTGTTAAGATACTTTCCATCTCTTCCTTAACCTTGATATACTGCAGAGGTGGATTCACCACTAATTGCTCCTTAGCATACTTCGTAGCCTCTACCAACACTTCCCGCTGATTTTCAGGATTACGATGACGCTCCACCAAACCTTCCTTTTCCAGAATTTTGAAATGTCGGGTCAAAGCAGCCTGATCAATCTTCAAATTTCCATTCATATTGATACTCAATGAAAATCAAAGAGCAAACTAGAAAGCTAGCCGTAGGTTGCTCAAAGCACAGCTTTGAGGTTGCAGATAAAACTGACGTGGTTTGAAGAGATTTTCGAAGAGTATGACAAACAAAAAACGAACGAGACTCGCTTTCTATCACGAAAGCTAGATCTCATTCGTAAAAACGATATTACCAAGTCTGGTTTATCCATTCATTGAAACATGAACGTGATCATAGTGATTTTCTGTCACGCTACCACGGTCTGGCATTGGGTTCCAAGTATTAGCTGGCCCATATTTACTATCGAATGGAGCATAGAAACGTTGTTTCCAGATGATATAACTAATACCACGGCTAGCCATGTTTTGAATAGCGTATTCCGCAATCTTATCCCCTAGTTCTGAGCTTTCTGGTACCATAAAATCGATAGCCAAACCTTTTCCGTGGTCTCCACTATCTCCTGGACGGTAACCACTAAAGGATGTGATGCCAAACAAGTTGGCGATTTCTTCTTTAAAGGCAGCTGTTTGTGGTTGAAGGCCTGCATTTTCAGATTTCGCTACCGCAAGTCCAGCATAATCGGGCGCAGCTGGAGCCGCGTAAGTTGTTGAAACTGTTTTCGCCTCTTCTGGTTGATAAGTAGAAACTGCTGCTGTAGCTTCACTTGATGATGCTACTTCTTTTGCTTCTTCTGAACTTGTTGCGGTTGTTTCGGTTGCTTTTTCTTCTACTGCCGTTGTAGTTGCTTCCACTGTTGAAACAGCTTGAGGGCTGGCTTGTGTTTCCTCTTTCTCAGCTGGAATTGTTGCCTGAGGAGTTGCCTCTGCAACTGCATTGCTTGTCTCGGCTGTTTGCTCCTCTGACGTTGAAGTATTTGTAGATGGTGCTACTTCTTCTGCAGTAGCAACTGTCTCTGCAACTTCTGAATTTGTTGCTACTTCTTTTGTACTTGTAGTTTCTACCGCTTTTGGCGCTTCTGCAATCGGTTGAGAAAGGTCTGCAACCTGAACAGTTTGATCATCTACGGTCACTTGATTGGTTGTCAAATCTGCTGTCGCAGTTGTCACCTCTTCACTAGAAGCCGCTTGAGGTGTTTGGATTTCAACTTCTGTTACTTCTTCTGCTTCATTGACGGTCGTTGTCAAAACAGTTTCTGGGAAAATCAAGTCCATATTAGTGATTTTATTCAAATTCGCAAGAACTGTGACATCTACACCCAAGGCTTCTGCAATGGTGCTCAAGGTATCACCATACTGAACGGTATAACTTGTTTTGTTGTCCGTTTTAGTCAAATCGTTTTGGATTTGCTCAACACTACGTGCAGTCCAAAGAACTTCTTCTGCTTGAGTTGCCAATACTGGGGCAAATGACAAGGCTACTGTTGAAGCTAATAATATTCTTTTCTTCATTCTTTCCTATTCCTTTCAAATGAGTACCTGTCTATCATAACACAAAAAATGCAGAAAAAAAGCCCTCTCGGGCCTATTTAACAGAACTGTCTATTCCTTGTAACAAACTTGGTTACTTGAAATAGTTTGTTAGGTCTCTGTCACAAAACTGACACAATCTTATCGTTCCCAATCCCCAAAAATATAAGGAATATCTGCTAACCCTTGAATCCTATGATTTCCTTCATAAGTCGACTCTAAAAAGTTGATACTTTGAATCCCACTATTCTGGGCAAATTCCACATCCAGAGTCCGATCCCCTATATAATAGGTCTTCTCAGAATCCAACTGATACTTGCCTAACAGATAGTTAGCCGCTTCTGGACTTGGCTTCCGCACAAAACCACTCTGACTGGTTAAAATCTCTGTAAAATAAGATTCCAAACCCAAGTCTCTGAGAATGGTACGAGCATTGTCTCCCTTATGAGTGTAAACAAACTGCTGAATTCCTGATTCCTCTGCCCAAGCTAGCACATCACGCGCACCTGGCATCAAAACTACCTGAGCATTCTTCTCAGCCAAACTCTGGGCACGCACCTGATTTAGCATTTCCACATCCAGCTTTCTCTCTTCTGCCACCTGCACAAGTAAATCCTGCACAGAAAACTTGAGAATAAACTCCCTCACCTGCTCCTTATCATAAGGAATAGAAAACTGAGCAAAAGTTTCCTCAATTCCTGATAAAATCGCTTCGTAAGAATCCAATAAAGTCCCATCTAAATCCCAAATAAAAGCTGTTTTTTGCATTTCCTATCCTTTCAAGCTCATATAACGCTGGTAACGGTAACGTAGAAATAACCAACGAAAACCATTATCCAAAAGGGTTCCGGCCCAAATACCGGGCAAGCCCCAACCAAGCACAATCCCCATCAGATATCCTGTTCCAATGCGGATACACCACATTCCTATACTTGTCGCATAAAAGGGAAGCCGAGCATTGCCCAAACCCTGCCAGACTGCTGTATAGATGACTGTTCCTATCGTCATAGGAGTACCAAGTAGTGAAAAAAGTGTCACTAGCACACTAGCCTCCACCGCTAGAGAATCAGTCGTATAGAGATGAGTTAGTGGTATACCCAAGGCATAGACACTAAGCGTCAAGGGCAACATGAGAAGCAGAGAAAGCCAAAAGGTTTGCTTGCTCAAATTAGCTACTCTTTCCCAATTATCCTCTCCAACTGCTCGAGCTACCAGCATGACCGTTGCAGTAGCGACGCCAAAGGCAGGCATATAGTTAAACTGGGTCAAGACTTCTCCGACTGCATTTCCAGCCACCGCCTCCGTTCCAAAAGAAACAACCAAGGCAATGATCACGACATCTCCAGCCCTCATCATGAGCCTCTCTCCAGCTGCTGGCAACGCTAAGGTCAATAGTTCCTTATCTAAACCAAAAGTCGGTTTCTCAAAAGGCAACTTTAATTGCGACCATAAAATCACAAGACCTACCAAACGAGACAGAATTGTCCCCCAAGCAACACCAGCTATCCCCATATCCAGAACAAAAATAGCTAGACTTGAAAAAAGAATATTCAAGGCATTGGATAAAAAACTAACATAGAGAGGCAGACGTGGATTATGCGTTGCACGAATCAAGGCTCCCAGACTAGTCATTAAACCTAAGAGAACAATCGATCCGCCTACCAAAGATAGGTAGAGTCCACCACTCTCAGCTACATCTCTCTCCGTCCCCAAAAGTCCTATCATCTCTTTCCCAGCGAAGATGGACAAAAATCCTAAAAGGAAACTTAATAGTAAGGTAATCTTCAATGCCTCAGTCACATGATAGGCTAGCATAGATTGATCCTTCTGCCCCAAATTTTTTGAAATAACACTGGAAATAGCAGCTCCCAGAGCGATGAAAATCGCCTGATAAATCGTGATAATATTGCCAGCTACTGATACACCCGAAATAGCTATCAAGCCCAAGTGGGCTACCAAGTAACTATCCACCATCCCCATGAGCATCTGCAAAAAGTTTTCGCCCATAGCTGGCAAGGCAATATTAAGAATGTCTTTATTTTTCTTAAACAATCCTTCCTCCTGATGAAAAGAAACTCAGTTGGTTTCCCAACCGAGTTTACTCCCTCTGTCTTAAAGTTCTAGATAAGCCTCAACCGCTGCTTGCATGTCAGCAGCTGCTACTGTTGTCTTGTGACGAACAGGAGCTGTCTCAAGCCCATCAACTGCAGGTGGCACAACTACTCCTGAGATTTCATGTAATTGAGCCAAGGCTTCAAAGTCTGTCAAGCCTGATTCCCCTGTTACCGCTTCTACAGCAACTACCGGGAACTTGTATGGACTAGCCGTTGAAGCAATCACTGTCTTAGTTACATCACCAGTAGCAGCTTGGTATTTTCTATACACTGCTGAAGCAACCGCTGTATGAGGGTCCTCGATATAAGAATCTGACTCATAAACACGCTTGATTTCTACTGCCGTTTCTTCCTCAGTCGCATATTCAGCTACAAAGAGGTCCAAAATCTCTGCGTCAAAGTCTGTCAACTCATATTGTCCTTGCGTGTTCAAGGCATTCATAAGTTCAGCTGTCTTTTCAGCATTATTTCCCAAAAGATGGAAAATCAAACGCTCTAAGTTTGAAGACACCAGAATATCCATAGATGGGCTAGTTGTTACCTTAAACTCACGTTTCTTATCGTAAATACGTGTATTGAAGAAGTCTGTCAAGACATTGTTGTCATTTGAAGCACAGATCAATTTACCAACTGGTAGGCCAATTTGCTTAGCATAAAAGGCAGCCAAGATATTTCCAAAGTTTCCAGTTGGCACTGTGAAGTTGACCTTATCACCAGCCACAATCTCACCAGTCTTGACCAACTGAGCGTAAGCATAAACATAGTAGACAATCTGTGGCACCAGACGACCAATGTTCATAGAGTTAGCTGATGAAAATTGCAACTTGTTGGCCGCTAATTTTTCACGAAGAACCACATCGTTAAACATGTGCTTCACATTTGTTTGAGCATCGTCAAAGTTACCGTCTATAGCGATAACATGAGTGTTATCACCAGTCTGAGTGGTCATTTGCAACTCTTGTACCTTGCTGACACCATCCTTTGGATAAAAGACGATAATCTCAGTGCCAGGTACATCCGCGAATCCTGCCATAGCAGCTTTCCCAGTATCACCAGATGTCGCTGTCAAGATGACAATCTTGTTCTCCAAACCATGTTTCTTAGCAGCTGTTGTCATAAAGTATGGCAAGATAGACAAGGCCATATCCTTAAAGGCAATCGTTGAACCATGGAAAAGCTCCAAGTTATATTGTCCGTCTAATTTCACTAATGGCGCGATAGCTGGAGTATCAAACTTGCTATCGTAGGCATTGCTGATACAGTAGTCCAACTCCTCGGCTGTAAAGTCATCTAAAAATGCCGACAAAACTAACTTAGCAACTTCCTGATAAGATGCATCTTTCAATTTGTCAAAGTCCAAATCTACCTTTGGATACGTAAGCGGTATAAATAAACCACCATCCGTCGCCAAACCTTGCAAAATTGCTTGGCTAGCAGTTACTGTATTGTTGGCATCACGTGTTGATTGATAAACTAATGTCATTACTCTCTATCCTTTATCTATAGTCTCTTCCATTATATCATGATTTTTCAGAAAATTCTCCCTTTATAAGAGAAATTATATGCCCAATTCTTCTTTCAAAGCCTGTAAGTAGGTCATTTCTTGCTTATTTCTCATCTCCAGTCCTTCCTCAGCTAGAAGGAGTAAGTCTGTGGAAAATTCAATAATCGCAGTTTTTTCCTCAGCTATAAGATTTTTTTTAGAAAATTGCCGTCTTAAAAACTTGTAATCACGACCAAATTCTTTAAAGAAAGGTGCTGTTTCTAAATAAGCTTCTAACTTATCTAAATTAACCAACAATCCCAAGTGAAAAGCTGCTGAAGCGAAGGTTCTATCTAGAGGCTGAGTACACACACTACGAAACTCAACTGTTCCGCGAGTCGTTAAGTCTTGGTACTGGTAACTACGATGAGTTTCAAAGTCTTTCTCTTGAGGGTAAATAGAAACCACATCCCCATTAAGAGAAAATGCTTGGATTTCAGGTGTAGACAAATAGTCCCTTGCCTGAATCGGATAAAAATAATAGGTTTGTTCATCACGTTCCGCAGTAAAAATTGCAGAATAATCTAGATAATCAAAAAAATCATCCTCATCTTTAAAGAGTCTAGCATTGACCCCGACGTTTTCTGGATAGATGCCATGCATCGATTCTTCCCAGAAAATATCCCTTGAAATTTTCGTATCCCAATCCTCACCTGAAAACTCAGAATTGGCAAATAAATAAGCCTTAACTGCTTCAATTTGGGTAAAAGCATTAATCACTCGTAAGTAGTTAGACTTTGAAACATCCAACTGTACCTGACTCCCACAGATAAAAGCCCCATATTCAGGGAAATGATGTAAGTCTGATTCCGTCACATTCCTACTCAAATTCAAATAATCCATTAACATCTGATAACGTGGATAAGCAACTGGACAATTCTTATTTTTATCCCAGTTGGGATGAATGCCGCAGCCAACAATAGCATGATTTGATTCAGCTAACTTTTTCTGAGTTACATCCATATAATTGTTAAAACGATTTTCGACCTCTTGAATCGTTTCAGCCTTACCAAATGCAAACTCTATCGTGGTATAGGAAACTTCAAATAAAATAGCATCCTGACTTACTGGATCCACTAACTGAATAGGATTCCCAAAATCATCTACCTTTTCTACAGCTAAATTCAAAGCAGAAACTAAATATCGGAATAAGTGCTTGATAACTTCAACATCTGTAGCATCCCCTTCTAAATTTGTAACAGGATATTCCAGCTCAATCCCGACAAACAATTCAGGATTTTCTTTAATATTTTTCAAATACCGATGTTTTAATAAATCGATAGAACGAGACATACTTCCCTACACTTTCATAATCTAGATAAAATTTGAATAACTACTATTATACTAAAAATTATATAAAAAAGGAACGAAGATTTACAACGTTCCTTAACTCTATACTATACCGGCGGCCGGGGTCGAACCGGCACGTCCTTGCGGACACTGGATTTTGAGTTGGGTTCTTAAGGAGTTGTAAGAGTGAGAACCCATAAAAAACAATATTCTAAACGACTACTTCTATCGTAAAAACGGTGGATTTTTTTATTTTTTGGAAATTTTTAGGAATTCCCATTTCTTAGCTGATGCCTTATTCTTTTACTTAACTTTTTAAGGTCTTCATCATTACATAATTCTTCTCCAATAAATTTACTAAAGGTAAAAGAATGAATCACTTTCTTACGGCTTTCCTCAGTACCATCGTTTAGAAGCTTCAAATAGTTTTCAAAGTCTGCTATCGCTCTCCTCTTGACCGTCTCAAAATCTTCGCCATCACTAACTTGATAATTGACTGGTCGCCACTCTTTGACGGTTTGAATTGTGTCATTCCAAAATTCCATTTTATCTCACTTTTCAATTATTATTTTACTCTGGGTTGAAAACGAGAATTTTTCCAACGGACTATAGATACCTTTTATCTCCACTATTTTATTCTTATATCCTTCGAATATCTCTTCCACCTGCTGATTAGTATAATCATAATTAGGTTTATAAGCAGTATTTGCTATTGAGTTCATTGTCCCAAATACTTTACTAACTCTTGATTCAGCAATTTCTCTAAAATTATCGTTTTTTTCATTCTCCAATTTTGGAGATAAAAAATGAAATGAGGATGATAAATTACGTTTTTTTTCATAAAATTCTGTTCTTGAATTTGAATATTCTAAAAAAAATTTTTTTATTTCATTTCCTTTATCTAATAATTTTAAAAACAACTCATTAACTTCTTCGTCACTATATTCATAATATCTTTTATTTGATAAATTTCCTATTAGTGACAATGTTTTATAAACTTGTGTCATTCTTCTTTCTACTACAATAACAAAATTATTTGCTTTATCTACTGTTGTCATATTGTTCCTCCATCTAACCATTATAGCATCGCAAATCTTTTTTGTCTACTTTTTTAAAATAAACGGTCTATTTAAAAATATTAGACAAAAAGACCGTATTTTTCTTGACATAGTGGATACGATATGCTAAGATATCATCAATAGGTAAATAATTACCTATAACACCGTGTAGAAAGGAAAATTTGTCATGACCCCAGAAGAACAAATGGCATTAGAGTATTTTTATGAAGAGATGGACGCCTATTATTGTGAGGAAGAACAAGCCGAGATTTTTGATTGATACGAGAATTAAATCATATCTATAGTTTCTCAGGATAATTGGGAAACTATATTTGCAAGATACTACATTTATACACAAAAAGGAGAAGATAAATGAATATTGCAAGAGCCTCACCCAGAGTAGAGACTAATTGAAACAATAATACACATATTAATTTTGAAAGGAAATATTGTTATGAATTCAAAAAAAATAGTTCCAAGAACTAAAACTCATACCTTTGATGATGTTATCGAACAAGGGTATTGTCATAGGCTGTCAAGATATGTTCCTGATGCAGTTGTTGGAGGTTCCTACAAATATGATTCAACAGATGCATTACCATATGCGAAAAAACTTAAAAATACACTATATGGGGAAAATTTATCTGTTAAGTATTTAGCAAGTTTGTTGGATATGTGGGATAGAGCATGTCAGTTATTTCATACGGTAACAGGGACATGCTTAGCGGATGACATTTTTACCTCAAAGAAAATTTATAGTGAATTGTATTTTTACAATGCTAATACTTCTGATTTTATTACAGATGAGATTATTGAACTTGTTAAAGAAAAACATCGTTCATATTCTAGAAAAGCTGATGAAGATAGCATTTTATCAGTTGAGCATGAGTTTGATATTAACCCTGACATCTATTATTATGTTCTAGGCAAATTGGGTTGGAAAAGAGTAAAACACAATTACCTAGTTAAGGCTCTTGCAGGGGCATTATCTTAAGTTTAATCTAGGGGAGTATCTCCCCTTTATTCTCTTTTATATCTTAAAAAGAAAGGAATTGCATAATGAAGAATCTCTATAAATATCTTTTTTATTTGTTCTTTATTGGATTTGCTTCCACATTATATTACGTGTTGTTTTTAACAAATGTCTATTCTCCTATCTTTGAAGCTATTTCAATATTGATGGGTATTACGATTATTATCTTTTTGATTATTTGTATAGATATGATGGCTTCCCCTGCTGGAGAGGAGGATGCAAAAAATGAGAATGTTAAATCAAACAATTCGTGTGAAGAGTAAATACCCTTACTTGATTCGTCCCCGAAATATTACAATTGTTAGACTATCTATTCAAATTTTTACCCTTTTACTTCTCATGTGTTCATGGATTGCTACAATCCCATTTATTGCACGTCTAGTCTTTTCCATGTTTTTTATAAGTCTTCTTTTTTTCGTAGAGAAGTTCTTTCGTTCTAATTTTATAGCAAAATTGAGAAACAAGCTCAATATCAGAGAAGCTTTGTTTTACATGTTAGTTAGTTTGGCTCTTTATGATGAAAGTGATAATGAAGTCGTAGATTCAGCAGTTCTCTATTTTGACATTTCTGAGGATAACAAGGTTATTATCTGTGTCCCATTATTTGGGAACCGTTATTTGAAAACCTTGAAAAATTTAGAGGAATATCTCTGTCCCACTTTGGGCTTGTCCTTGCTTTCCAAAAAAGAAGAGATTGATAAAATAGTATATGTGTTAGGGCATATAGAAGAAATTGAACAATACGTTTTTAATAGTCAAACATTAACAAGAGAATTTTTTGAGGATATTCCTAGTTCAATAATCCAGCTATCAAATACCCAGCAATTTAGTCTAAAGTCAAACACTAACATAGGTATTTATGGACGAACAGGAACAGGCAAAACAATAGCTCTCCAATGGTATTTATTTAATGCTCTTGCTAAAGGGTGCGGAACTGTTGACGGTACTTACTTAGGCATTGTAGACGGAAAAGGGGCAGACTTATATGCCCTTGGCAAGCTTCTTGAAGAAGAATTGGGCAAAAGTGTTTCCGTAGGTTCTTCTCCTACTTCACTTGCAAAGCTATCAAGACAGTTTGTGGAGATGATGAATGAACGTTTTGAAGTTATCAAGCAGAACAGTTCTCTAAATGCTGATGCATATGATTTGGGGATGACACCGAATTTCCTGTTTATTGATGAGCTCGCTTCTATTCGTGATAGTTGTGGCTCTAGCAAACAAGGTAAAGAGTTATGGAACGAAATTTTGCAAAATTTGGGTTTGATTGCTCGCAAAGGACGCCAGGCAGGTTGCCACCTCTGCCTTAGTACCCAAGACCCTAATGCAGACAATATTCCTGTGGAGTTGCGCCTCCAAATATCAAGTGTTTTGTATCTCTCGAACATTGGTATGGACCGGTTAAAAATGGCATTTTCTATGTGTGAACTTGAGAATGTACCTACTGTGTCAGACAGGAAAGGGGAAGCTCTATTTTTCGCTGATGGAATAAATTCGGTTGAGCCTGTGTTGACAATCGTTCCATTCGTTGATGTAAAAACCAAACAAGAATTTTTACAGGTAGTTAGGAATATTCTACCCAATTACTAATGGCGGTCTTTTTCTCTGTTGGAATAGGAATTCTTTCCAATAGAGAAAAAGAGCACACCTCCTTTCAGGAGGTCACAAAGGAAAGGAAAAATTATGAAATTAAATGATTTTCTGAAACCAGAATTATTAGGAAATAAATTCGTGGCAGTAAAAGGATATACCGAAGTATTAGATAGAGAGACAAATAAGCCTACTGCTTTTCGCCTTAACGTGTCCATACAGGACGACAATACTGAATTTTTTTTAGAACTGATACAAGTAAAAGTAAATACACTAACACCTACTTTAACAGTTCAAGAAATGGCAAATAACAAAACCTGCCCTGTTATATTAAAAGATTTGAATGTTGGTCAGTATAACGGAAACCTTTGGTTCTCATGCTCTGATGTGCTTCCTCTAACAAAATAAGATTCTATGGCTAAAATTTACGCAATTTCTGACATACATGGATATTTAGATGAGTTCATAAACGCTCTCAACAAAGTAGAGTTATCTGATAAAGATAACAGACTTATCTTACTTGGAGACTATATTGATAACGGTTCTAAATCTTTTCAAGTGTTGTCTAAAATTATAGAGCTAGAAGAAATGTACTCTGGGCAAATCATCACCCTATTTGGTAATCATGATGAATGGTTCTACGAGTGGTTAATACCAGAAACTCCTACTGCTTCTGCATTCGGAGAAACGATACAAAGTTTCTTTTCTCCAGAAGAGTTGAAAGAAATCTTAGTCTCTAATCCCAATAACTTTGAAATAGCTATTAGAAACGCAATCAAAACGAAAACTAAATTTATAGACTGGTTTAAAGAGCGATACAAGGATAAACGCTATTACGAGACTGATAATCAAATTTTTGTTCATGCAGGTATTGATGAAGAAGCTGGTGACCTGTGGGAGGAGTTGACAAATCCAGAAACACTTACCAATAAATTTCCAGTGACAACAAGTGCTTTCATCAAAGATGTCATTTCAGGTCATATCGCTTCTCATCAAGTTGCAAGAGATGATAGCTATCTTGGAAAAGTGTATTACAACCAGAACCATTACTTCATTGATGGAGATGTAAATCATAGCAAAACAATACCTGTCCTTTGCTATGATACAATTACCAAGAAATATTATTTTCTATAACTTTTAATCATGTGATCCTAGGCAAAACTGCCGACTGGAGGTCGGCAGTTTAGCAGGGCGGTGATTAGGTCACATGATAAAAGTTAGGAGGAGCAAAGCTCCTCCTAGTTTATTTATTATATAGACAATCTTTTGGCGAAAGCCAACCTAAAAGGAACTATTTTTTATGACCTCATATAATAAAAAAATAGTCCGCACTTCTTCCTATATTGAAATTTGGGAATATGACAAGCCAATCTTTTCAAAAGGAAAATCTATTTCAGATACAGATACTAAAAACAAAGAAAAATCACAACGTAGAACATTTGATGAACTTACACCTGAAGAACAAGAACAACGTCTGGAGCGTATGAAAAAAACTCGCTTAGAAGCAAAGTGGAACTTACTCCGATTAGTCGATTGTAATTATGATGACAATACTTCATTTCTAACCCTGACTACTAAAGAAAATATCAGCGACAGAAACCACTTCAAAGACTTACTAAAAACTTTTATAAAACGCTTTAACTACCACATCTTTAATACCAAGAAAAGTAAATTAAAATATTTAACAGTATTAGAAAAGCAAAAACGTGGAGCATGGCATGCTCATATTCTCCTTTTCAGCGTTCCTTATGTGCCACACCGTCAACTCTTGGAACTTTGGGGACATGGAGCAGTACGGATAAATAAAGTTGATGTAGACAGCAAAGAAAACCGCGGTCGATATGTCACAAAGTATTTTGAAAAAGGGATTGGACAAGAATTGTTGGAAAACTTCGGAAAGCAAGCCTATTTTTCATCACGTAACTTAAAAAAGCCTGATGAAGACAAATTTTACACTTATGAAGTTTTTAACTATGATAGTTCAGTCGTGTTATATGAAACGGAATACACTAGTAAGGTCTATAAAGACGGTCAGTATTACGATAATCATGTAAAGTATAAGAAAATCAAACTAGATGAATAAAGGAGTAAGTCAAATGATAGCAACCATAAATAAGAATGATTTAGTTGCTCTTGGGTTCTCTGAGGGTACTTCTAAACGCATTATCAGGCAAGGGAAGGAAATACTAATTGCAAGAGGATTTGGTGTTTATCAAAATAAACGAATTGGTACTATACCTGCTACTATTGCTACCGAATTACTCGGTTTTGATGTTTCTTTAGGTGCACATCATGACAGTTAAAAAAGCCAAAAACGGAACATGGACTATTGATATTTCTAACGGTTTTCACCCAGTTACACAAAAGCGGATACGAATCATTCGCAAAGGTTTCAAAACCAAAAAAGAGGCTTTAGATATAGAACAACATATCCGAGTTGTTGAGCTAAGAGAAAAACGATTTGATTTTTTGGTAACAACCGATATGCTCTTCAATATACTTGAAGAGGAAGACAGACAAAATAACAGGAAAATCAGCTATATTAGTACACAGAAAAATAACTATGAACGTCATATAAAGCCTTACTTTAAAGATACAAACTTAAACAAATTGTCTTATGAACACATTTTCGAGTTTCGAGAACATCTCAAAACAAAGTGTAAAAAACAAAATAGTAATTCTACATTAAGTCCCAATACAGTCAATAAAATAATGATACTTCTCAAAAAAATTTTTGATACTGGGATAAGAAAATCTTTGATAGATAAAAATCCTGTTGATAATCTAAGAAAATTGCCAATTAGCAAGCCAACTATAAATTTCTGGAGTGTAGAAGAATTTAATGAGTTTAGAAAACTCATTACAAAAGATGAAATAAGTTATGACTTATTCTTTACTATTGCATTTTTTACTGGTATGCGAATGGGAGAGATACTAGCATTAAACTGGTATGATATAAACTTAATAACAAGCACGATACACGTCACAAAAACTGCATACTTTGTCAATAATGAAAATCACATCAATAGTACAAAAACAAGAGCGGGAACTAGGCTTATTACAATCAATAATAAACTAACAGTAATGCTAACAGATTGGAAAGAGAAACAAGTAGATTTGCTTAAAGAATTTACCACAGATACTGATAGTCTTCAAATTATTCAAAGTACGCCAATAGAAATAACTAAAAATATGGTTGATAAAAAATTTAAGCAAGTACTGTCTAGGAATAAGAATCTTAAAAAAATACGTATACACGATTTAAGGCATTCACATGCTTCCTTATTAATCAATCAAGGGGAAGATTACCTAGTAGTAAAAGAACGTCTAGGACATGCCTCAATAACGACTACAATAGATACGTATTCCCATTTATACCCTAGTAAACAGAAAAATCTAGCAAATAAATTAGACGATATTTTTTAAAAATGGAAATATTTGGTAATTTTGAGATGTTAGTAGATATAAACAGAAAAAAAGACAAGGCTTAGAAACCTTGTCTTTATTACTATACCGGCGGCCGGGGTCGAACCGGCACGTCCTTGCGGACACTGGATTTTGAGTCCAGCGCGTCTGCCAATTCCGCCACGCCGGCAAATAGTAACTGGGGTAGCTGGATTCGAACCAACGCATGAGGGAGTCAAAGTCCCTTGCCTTACCGCTTGGCTATACCCCAATAATATAAAATAGGCGAGTGATGGGGATCGAACCCACGCATGCCAGAGCCACAATCTGGTGTGTTAACCACTTCACCACACCCGCCATAATTCTATTAACACGGGCAGTAGGAATTGAACCCACACTGAAGGTTTTGGAGACCTTAGTTCTACCTTTAAACTATGCCCGTAAAATGGAAGGGGAGGGATTCGAACCCCCGAACCCGAAGGAGCGGATTTACAGTCCGCCGCGTTTAGCCTCTTCGCTACCCTTCCAAAATATATAAATGGCGCGAGACGGAATCGAACCGCCGACACATGGAGCTTCAATCCATTGCTCTACCAACTGAGCTACCGAGCCTTATTGCGGGAGCAGGATTTGAACCTACGACCTTCGGGTTATGAGCCCGACGAGCTACCGAGCTGCTCCATCCCGCGTTAATAGAAAAGGAGGATGTGGGATTCGAACCCACGCACGCTTTTACACGCCTGACGGTTTTCAAGACCGTTCCCTTCAGCCGGACTTGGGTAATCCTCCAAAATAGTCCGTACGGGATTCGAACCCGTGTTACCGCCGTGAAAAGGCGGTGTCTTAACCCCTTGACCAACGGACCAAACTTTATGGGCACGAGTGGACTCGAACCACCGACCTCACGCTTATCAGGCGTGCGCTCTAACCACCTGAGCTACGCGCCCAA